>JAGRHA010000088.1 GCA_020445205.1 Gammaproteobacteria bacterium | reverse complement strand
GCAGACCGACCTTGCCCGATGCGAGGCTGCTACGGATCCAACCGCGCAGCGTGCTGCGCCAGTCGCCATCGGTGCTGGTTTCCGCTTGATCGCGGTGCAGTTCGGGCGGCAGGTCCTCGGGATGGATCTCGCGTCCCGACGCCATGACCGTCAGCCAACGCGCCGTATTCTCGAGCTGACGCACGTTGCCGCGCCAGTCGAGCGCCTGCAGTTCGGCCACCGCGTCGGCGGTCAGCACCTTGGTTTCGACGCCGATCTCGCGCGCGGCGCACTTGAGGAAGTGTTCCATCAGCAGCGGGATATCTTCGCGACGTTCGCGTAGCGACGGCAGATGGATGCGAATCACGTTGAGGCGATGGAACAGGTCCTCGCGGAACCGCCCCTCGTTGACCAGGTGCTCCAGGTTCTGGTGGGTGGCGGCGATAATGCGCACGTCGGCCTTGATCGGTTCGTGGCCACCGACGCGGTAGAACTCACCGTCGGCGAGGACGCGCAGCAGGCGGGTCTGCAGCTCGGCCGGCATATCGCCGATCTCATCGAGGAACAGGGTACCGTGATTGGCCTGCTCGAAGCGCCCGATACGACGCGCCTGCGCCCCCGTGAACGCGCCTTTTTCGTGGCCGAACAGCTCGGACTCGAGCAGGTCACGTGGAATAGCGGCCATGTTCAGTGCAATGAAAGGTCCGTTCGCCCGCGGGCTGTGTTTGTGCAGTGCGTGCGCGACGAGTTCTTTGCCGGTACCCGACTCGCCGTTGATCAACACGGTGATATTCGAGCGCGCCAGGCGACCGATGGCACGAAAGACTTCCTGCATGGCCGGCGCCGCACCGATGATTTCGGTCGGCATCGGCGCCTGCTGATCGGCGTTCGCGCGTGCCTCGCGGCGCAGCTTACACGCACGCTGCACCTGATCCACTGCCTCTTCGATATCGAACGGCTTGGGCAGATACTCGAAGGCCCCGCTGTGGTAGGCGGAGACGGCGCTATCGAGATCGGAGTGCGCCGTCATGATGATCACGGGCAGATCAGGGTAGCCCTGCTTGATGCGTTCGAGCAGCGCGAAGCCGTCCATACCCGGCATGCGGACGTCGGAGATGATGACCTCGGGCTGCTCGCGCTCCAGCGCCTCCATTACACCGTTGGCATTGGAGAAAGACGTGGTGCGCAAGCCGGCCTTGGCCAGCGCCTTTTCGAGCACCCAACGGATCGAACGGTCGTCATCGATGACCCAGACCTGGTCTGATTCAGTCATGGGTTATGTCTCCTTGGCGCTCTGAACCCGGATCCTCGCCGAGTGGAAGCAGAATGGTGAATACGGTTTCGCCTTTGCGACTGTGGCACTCGACCAGTCCCTTGTGCTGGTTGATCAGCGACTGCGCGATCGACAGGCCAAGCCCCATGCCCCCCGTACCGGCGGTGACCATGGGGAAGAACAGCGTGTCGGCGATCTCGGGCGGGATCCCGGGGCCGTCGTCGACGATATCGATCTGCGCCGCGAGGCGATAGCGATCGATACCGATCGTGAGCTGGCGCTGGATACGGGTACGCAGCGTGATCGTGCCCTCGTCACCCAGCGCACGCACGGCATTGCGGACGATGTTCAGCACGGCCTGGATCAACTGGTCCATGTCGCCGATGAGTTCGGGGATGCTGGGGTCGTAATCGCGCAGCACGCGGATGCGCTCTCCGGCTTCGGCCACAACCAGCGTCCGCACGCGTTCGAGGACGTGGTGGATGTTGACCGGTGCATAGGTCGGTCGACGGTTGGGACCGAGCATACGGTTCAACAGCCCCTGCAGACGGTCGGCCTCCTGGATGATGATGCGCGTGTATTCGCGCAACTCATCGCTATCGAGTTCGGCTTCGAGGAGCTGCGCGGCGCCGCGCAGGCCTCCGAGCGGGTTCTTGATCTCGTGTGCGAGGCCGCGCACCACGTCGCGGGTCAGTGTCTGCTGCGCGATCAGCCGTTCCTCGCGACTGATGCGCAGATGGCGGTCGACCTGTTGTAGCTCGGCGATGGTGAAGCGTTCGCCGTCCTCGTCGATCATCGGCGTCACGGTGCAGTCGACGGTCACTTCGCTACGTTCGGTGGCGAGCACCACACCGCGTTTGGTGACAGGCGAACCCACGGTGGACGCACGCACCAGATCGAGCAGAGCCTCGCCGTGGCAGTCCATCCACGCCGAGGGCGGCTCCCCCATGACGTGCTTCGCACTCACAGCCAGCAGCATTTCCGCCATCTGGTTCAGATAGCTGACACGTAGATCGGCATCGAACACGACGACTGCAGAGGCAAGGTTGTCGAGAACGCTGGCGGTGAGCAATGACGGTGGTTTCATGGCGACCTGCATGTCACCGATTTAGCAAGGTTCGCGCCATGTTTGCCGCCCGGCACGTGCGTGTCGCTTCTGATGCTTTTCCAAGCGGATTCAGCGAGTTAACGCCCTGGGCGTCGGGTGCCTGCCGGCATCATAAACTCCGCAAAAAGGTGGCTGCACCAAAATAGTGCGCGCACTAATTTTGTGCGCCAGAACGGGTCGGGTCAAGGCGTGTGATTGGGTTTGTGTTACTGCTTTGGTGCGTAGCCGCTATTGGGCTTGGGCTTGTAATTGGGCGGCGCGGCCGGTCCGTAGTTGGTTCCGGGCTTGGGGGCGTACCCGGTACCGGGCTTGGCGCCATAGTCAGGCGGCGTGGGGTCAGCCGGGTAACCGGGGTCGGGTTTCGAGGGATCCGGCTTGTCCGGGGCTTCGGCATTACTGTCGTAGATGCCGACCTTGCGCAGGGTGAAACGCACGGGCTTTGCGGCGATCAGCTGTTTTCCCGCCGGGTCGACGACGCTGGCGCGCAAGGTATGCGTACCGCGGTCGACGCCACTGATCTCGATCGCCACACCATCAAATCCGCCCTGGACCGCGCGGCCGTCGAGCGTGAGTTTGACGAGATGGCCGGGCTGCAGGTTCGGATCGAGTGCGATCACGACGCCAATGCGACCTTCGTTGCTGCGTTCGACACCGTTGTTCTGCGGAGCCGTAATCTGCATCGAGCGGTAACGTTCGAAGGGTTTCGCGACGCCCTGCGGATTTGCGCCGTCGCCGCCCGGTGGATAGTCGATGGGCCGCGGTTCATAGCGGGAATAGTCCGGCAGGATCACACGTTGTGCGCATTCCCCTTCGGGGACGTCGGTGTAACTCACCGAACCGTCGGGTTCCACACTCTTGCAGATTACGGCCGAGGCGACCGCCGGCAACAACAGGCAAAGCAAAGCGATGGTTCTGATCATGCCGCTAGCATAGTGCAGCCCGCCGACGTCCGCGACCGTCAGCTGAAACAGCGTGACCGCGCGCGCATGGCACAGCCCCATAAACGAAAAACCCCGCCGGACGGCGGGGTCTCGCTGTTCCGACGCGGGTCGGAATCAGAGGCTGAAGTACAAGTCGAATTCGACCGGATGGGTGGTCATGCGCAGCTGCGTGACTTCCTCCATCTTCAGCTTGATGTAGCCATCGATGAGGTCATCGCTGAACACGCCGCCGGCCTTGAGGAAATCCCGGTCGGCGTCGAGTGCGTCGAGGGCCTGGTCGAGGCTGTGACACACGGTCGGGATACCGGCCGCTTCTTCGGGCTCGAGATCGTACAAATCCTTGTCGGCGGCATCACCGGGGTGAATCTTGTTCTGGATGCCGTCGAGGCCCGCCATCATCATGGCTGCGAAAGCCAGGTAGGGGTTGGCGGTCGGATCCGGGAAACGCACTTCGATACGACGGGCTTTCGGGCTCGACACCCAGGGAATACGAATCGACGCCGAGCGGTTACGTGCCGAGTAGGCGAGCATGACGGGCGCTTCGAAGCCCGGCACGAGACGCTTGTAGGAGTTCGTCGATGCGTTGGTGAACGCGTTCAACGCACGTGCGTGTTTGATGATGCCACCGATGTAGTACAGCGCGGTTTCCGACAGGCCGCCGTATTGGTCACCGGCGAAGATGTTGGTACCGTCTTTCGCCAGCGACTGGTGGACGTGCATACCCGATCCGTTGTCACCGACGATCGGCTTCGGCATGAAGGTCACGGTCTTGCCGTAGGCATGGGCAACGTTCCAGGTGCAGTATTTCTGGATCTGCACCCAGTCGGCGCGCTCGACCAGCGTGCTGAACTTGGTACCGATCTCACACTGACCCGCGGTCGCAACTTCGTGGTGATGGACTTCGACGGGAACACCCATTTCCTGCATCGCGTCGCACATGGCACCACGCAGATCATGCAGCGAATCGACCGGCGGTACCGGGAAGTAACCGCCTTTGACGCCCGGACGGTGACCGACGTTGCCGTCGTCGTAGACCTTCTCCGAGTTCCATTCGGCTTCCTGCGAATCGATCTTCACCATCGAACCCGACATCGTGATGCTCCAACGCACGTCGTCGAGGACGAAGAATTCGGGCTCGGGGCCGAAGTAGGCGGCATCGGCGATGCCGGTCGATGCCAGGTAGGCCTCGGCGCGCTTGGCGACCGAACGCGGATCGCGCTCGTAGCCTTCCATCGTCGAGGGCTCGAGAATGTCGCAGCGCAGGTTGACGGTCGCTTCGTCGGTGAACGGATCGAGAACGGCCGTGGCGGCCTCGGGCATCAGGATCATGTCCGACTCGTTGATGCCCTTCCAGCCGGCAATCGAGGAACCGTCGAACATCTTGCCGTCGACGAACAGATCTTCTTCAACGGTGGACGCCGGCACGGTGACGTGCTGTTCCTTGCCACGGGTATCGGTAAAACGGAAATCGACCCACTTGACGTCGTTTTCCTCGATCATCTTCAGGACTTTTTTTGCGCCCATTCTCGATCTCTCCAAAGGGTTGGGGTGTGTGCGGCTGTCGATCCGACAGCGATGTCATTTGATTGCCGAGCCGGCCGGGCAGCCGGAGTGCTGTAGTGAAGGCAGGAACCATGCCACCAGCTGATTTGCGCCGTCAAGCAGGATCTGCGCCACGACTGCACGGGCCGCGGTCGTGTAACGCATTGAATTGAAGCAAATATTCCTTGGATCGCGCTAACTTGGGGCGACGCCAGTGGCGCTGCGGCCGGCGCGCCAGCAGGGCTTCGGTGCGAATGTGCACTAAAATAGGTCATTGCGGCGCAGAAACGCACTAAATTGGTGCTAACCATAGAGAAGGCGCAGGCTACCGAACCAGGGCAGCTCACCCGCCTCCGCGCTCAGTGCAGCATTGAGGTCCTGCGCCGTCGGCCCATCGACGAAGCTGGCAAGCGGCAGGATCAGTTCGACGTCTATGCTGCCGGCGAGGTAATGCAGGCGGATCTCATGCTGCGCCTGCATCAGGTGGGCGTCGTTCCATCGTGTTTCCAGCGCGCGCAGCGCTTCGGCGCGCAAAGGCAGGCCGCGGCAGGTCGGCGCATCTTCATCGTCTTCGGGATCGATGTGTACGGTGACGTCGGTGATCGCGTCGACCTTTTCGATGATCCGGTCCTCGACGGCCTGGCTGATCATGTGTCCCTCGGAGACGGACAAGCGCGGTGCCACCTGGACATGCACGTCGGCGCTGGCCTCCGCGCCGTGACGGCGTGTTCGCAGCATGTGCACCGAGCGCACGCCGTCGATGCCCATGATCACGCGTTTGGCTTCATCGACAGCGTCCTCGTCGAGTGCCGTATCGACGAGTTCGGCAAGGGCATTCCAGCCGAGGTCCCAGGCGATCTTCGCGACCATGAAGCCGACGATGATCGCGGCAGCGGCGTCCATGTAGGAATAACCGAGCACGGCCCCGGCGACGCCGAACAACACGACCACGGAGGAGATGGCGTCCGAGCGATGGTGCCAGGCGTTGGCGCGCAACATCTCGGAATTGATCCGCCGCGCGACGCCGATGGTGTACCAGTACAGGCCTTCTTTGGCCGCGATGCCGACAGCGGCGATCAGCAACGCCAACTGTCCCGGGATCGGCCGCCCCGTGTCGAGCAGACGTTCGACGCCGTTCCACACGATGCCGAGCGCGACCAACAACAGTACGATGCCGAGACCCAGCGTGGCGGCCGTTTCGAAACGCCCGTGGCCATAGGGATGGTCTTTGTCGGGCGCCTGTGCCGCGTGGTGTGCCGCGACCCAGACGAATATGTCCGATACGAGATCGGATGCCGAATGGATGCCATCGGCGACCAAAGCCGCTGAGTTTGCGATCAGACCGATGATGATCTGCGCGAGCGACAGCAGCAGGTTGACCGCGGCACTGACCACGGTCACGCGGCGTGTCTCACGCCCACGCTCCGTACGCTGGGCATGGATGTCGTGCGGCTGGCTGTGCGTGTGACCCGAGGTCATGCTGGGGTATCCGCGCCGGTGACGCGCAGGGTGACGCGGTACTCGCCATCGTGCACCTCGGTACCCAACACGGTGTGACCGTTGATTCGGCACCATGCCGGAATGTCCTGCAGCGCGCCGGGGTCGGTACAGACCGCGGTCAGGACCGACCCGGGTGCAAGTTGCTCGACGCGGTCCTGCACCCGGATCACGGGCAGCGGACATAGCAGGCGCGAACAGTCGAGAGTTTCATGGTGATCGCTCATATCAGGCCGCGATGATACCCGACTTCCCACGGTGCGCGGCCGTGCGAGGCCGCGGAGAGCGACTACGCTTGTCGGCATACGGGTTCGTGCAGACTGACATAGGTGTGGATCGTAGAACGAGAGCGATTCATCGCCAGAGGGTGGAGTCTTAGAAAAAATGCCGTCGGATAATCACACTCCGCGATCAATTTCGTGCCCGATGTCTTCGCGCTACCGGCTGGGGCTATCCACAAATCCACCAATCAAGCGGTCGACAAAGAGCAGGATATCGGCCGGCTCGTCGGCGTGCGTCAGCAGCTTGGTGGCATGGGCCCGGCGGAGTTGATGCTGTCCATTCGGCTGCAGAACGGCGGCATCGTGGTGGTGAGAGCACCCATCGGCAACTCCATCGAATCGGGTTCGCCGACGCCGGTTTCCTGGGCGGAAACTGCGCAAGGATCCGTGGATCACCGCTATGTGGGGTATGTTGAGGGCTCCGTTGAATGAAACGCGTCGACGAGGCGGCCAGGTCGTCCGCGTCACCCACACACACTTCCAGGAGCTGCACATGAACCGAGGGTTAATCGTCATCGTCGTCGCTGGTCTGGTCGCCGGGTGTGCCTCGTTCAACGATACCGTGGTGATCGACGTCGGTGACCAGTTCGAGCTGCTACGGCTGCAGCGCGACGGCGCGCAGCCGGCGGCGACCGTTTGGCGTGACGCGCGCGGTTTCGAGTGTCGTTTTCTGGCCCACACGCAACGCACCGCGTTATTCGGTCGCGAGCGCGAAATCGAGGGAACCGTGCGCTGTGTGGCGATCACCGACACAGTGGCCGACGCTCCTTCAACCGCGCCGTCACGCTGACGGGCCGGCGGTCTATAGCATCCACGCCTGCGACAGTTCGTCGGCGTGCAGCGGCTTGACGTGCAGCGTCCGCACATCGCCCGCCGTGTCCTTATACTCGAGCGTCACTTGCTCAGCATCCCGACCCTGGCTGTAACGCGCAACGATGCGTGCCGCGAGTTCGACGTCGCCGGGTTGCAGCACGCCAT
>JAGRHA010000087.1 GCA_020445205.1 Gammaproteobacteria bacterium | reverse complement strand
TACGCTGACGACGAGGCACCATGAGCGACGGCCGAAGTAGTTCGGGGAATCTTGCGGCACGCTGGCTGGAACGCCTGTTCCCCGGTGTCGTGGGTGAACCCAAAGACCGCACCGAACTGATCGGGCTGCTGAAGCAGGCCAAGGAACGCGCCTTGTTCGATACCGAGGCGCTGGCGATGATCGAGGGCGTGTTGCAGGTTTCCGACCTGCAGGTGCGCGACATCATGATCCCGCGCGCGCAGATGGTCGTCGTCGAACGCGACCATGAGCTCAGCGAGGTGTTGCCGATCGTCACTGAATCCGCGCACTCGCGTTTCCCCGTCATCGCCGACGATCGCGCCGAGGTCATCGGCATCCTGCTCGCGAAGGATCTGCTGCAGTACTGCGGTGACAACGCGCCGCGATTCAAGATGCGCGACATCGTGCGTTCGGCGGTGTTCGTGCCCGAGAGCAAACGACTCAACGTGCTGTTACGCGAGTTTCGCGCCAGCCGCAATCACATGGCGATCGTGATCGACGAGTACGGTAGCGCGGCCGGCCTGGTCACGATCGAGGACGTGCTGGAACAGATCGTCGGTGAGATCGAGGACGAATACGATTTCGATGAGGGTGCCTTCATCCTCAAGCGCGGCGACAACAAGTACACGATCAAAGCGCACACCACGATCGAAGAATTCAACGAGTACTACGACGTCGAGCTCGATGACAGCGATGTCGACACGATCGGCGGCCTGGTCGTGAACGCCTTCGGTCACCTGCCGACACGCGGCGAATCGGTGGTCGTCGACGGTTTCCGCTTCAAGGTCATCCGTGCCGACAGCCGACGCGTGCGGCTGCTGCAGGTCGAACGCATCGCGGAAACGCCCGCTGCTACCGACAACCCGCTGACGGCATCGCCGGACAGACCCGATAGCGCGCAATGACCGGGTTGCTGAACTCGGCCACGGGCCAGCTGCTGCTGGCTTTCTGCGCGGGCGCTGTCAGCGTACTGGCCTTCGCGCCGTTCGGCCTGGCGCCGCTCGCCATCATTGGCCTCGCCCTGCTGTTCTTCCTCTGGCGCCACCCGCCACGCCGCGGCTTCAATCTGTGGACCGGCTACGCGTACGGACTCGGCCTCATGGGCTTCGGCGTGTTCTGGTTGCGCATCAGCATCGCCCAGTTCGGTGGCGCGAGCCTGCCGCTCGCTATCTCGGCGACCGTGCTGTTCGTGGCTTTCATGGCGTGCTATTTCGCACTCGCCGGATGGCTCGGCGAACGCCTGCGGCGCGACAGCGATGCGCTCTGGCTGCTGCTGGTCCTGGTGCCGTTGTGGGTGCTCGTCGAGTGGTTGCGCGGTTGGCTGTTCACGGGATTCCCCTGGCTGGCGCTCGGCTACAGCCAGATCGACATGCCACTCGCGGGCCTGGCGCCGGTCGGTGGTGTTTATCTCGTCAGCCTGGGCGTGGCGTTGTCCGCAGCATTGCTCAACCTTCTGCCTCGCCGGCTGCCACTGCTCGGTCTGTTGGCATTGTGGGGTGGCGCGCTGCTGCTGCATGGTCTGCAGTGGGTCGAGCCGGCAGGTGAGTCGTTCAAGGCCAGTTTGTTGCAAGGCAACATCCCGCAGGAGCAGAAGTGGCGGCGCACGATGCGCCAGCGCACGCTGGCGATGTACCTCGACATGACGCAGGCGGTGGCCGACAGCCGCCTCGTGATCTGGCCCGAGACCGCCGTGCCGGCATTCACGTCCGAGGTCGATGCCGGTCTGCTGCAGCCGTTCGACGAGGCACTGCGCAGCGAGCATCGTGACGTGTTGCTGGGGATCGTCGACGGCGATCGCGACGGCGAATACTTCAACGCCATGCTCAGTCTGGGCGCCGGTGGCCGCACGCTGTATCGCAAACGCCACCTGGTACCGTTTGGTGAATACCTGCCGTTCGATGAATGGACGCGACCGGTGCTCGACTGGCTGCACATCCCGATGTCGGACTTCACGCCTGGGCCCGATGAGCAGCCCCTGCCGACGCTGGCCGGCCATGCGGCCGGTATCGACATCTGCTACGAGGACGCCTACGCCAGCGAGATCCTGCGTGCGCTGCCGCAGGCGGCGTTTCTGGTCAATGCGAGCAACGACGCCTGGTTCGGCGATTCACTCGCGCCGCATCAACATCTGGAGATTGCGCGCATGCGTGCGCTCGAGAGCGGCCGATACCTGCTGCGTGCGACCAATACCGGGATCTCGGCCGTCATCGATCAGTTCGGTCAGCTGCGCGGTGTGGCACCGCAGTTCAAGCGTGCGACCCTGAGTGAAGAGGTCCAGCCGCTGCGGGGTGCCACGCCCTTCGTTCGCTGGGGTAACGCCGCTATCGTGCTGCTTGCAGCCCTGTTGCTGCTGATCGGTGTCGTACGTCAGCGCGCCGGTTGAGGGGCCTCGCGGCCGAGCAGGGCATTGATGCGCTGTTCCTCGAGGTTGCGCTTCTCCACTTCGAAGCGTGCCGCTTCTGCGTTCTGCAAGGCCTCCAGGTACACGTTTGGCACCTTCTCGCTGGCCTGTGGTGGCGGTGGTGGTGCCTCCTCGCTGCAGGCAGCGAACAACAGCGCCATCATCGATAGCGTCGCCAAGGTGGGCAGCGGCCTGACCATTCGATACAGTTTGCGCATGGCCCGAGCTTAGACGATCCCGGGAAAATTGCCGCGAATGAAAGGCACGGGTCGCCGCATGTGCGACATCGTGGCCCGCGCGGCGACAATGTGTTCCCACCACCTCCAGGAGCAAACTCCAGATGACCCGCGAAATCATCAAGACCGACCAGGCGCCACAGGCGATCGGCACCTACTCGCAGGCCGTTAAGGTCGGCAGCACCGTCTACCTGTCGGGTCAGATCGCCCTCGATCCGCAGACCATGACGCTGGTCGACGGCGACACCGAGACCGAGATCCGGCGCGTACTCGACAATCTGCAGGCCGTGGCGCGCGCAGCCGGTGGCAGTCTCAACGATATGGTCAAGCTCAACGTGTTCCTCGTCGACCTGGCGAACTTCGCCCTGGTCAATCAGGTGATGGCGGAATACTTCGATCAACCGTACCCGGCGCGCGCCGCGATCGGCGTCGCCGCGTTGCCACGTGACGCCAACGTTGAGATGGATGGCGTCCTCGAACTCGATCGCTGAGGGTGTGCGATGGCACCGCGCCGGTGGCATGGCCGGTGCGGTGCTGCTGTTGCTGGCGGGCGGGTTGCTGTCCTGGTATGTCGGCAGCCTGCAGCGCGCCTCGTTGCTGGATGAGATCGAACTCAAGGCACGTCAGGAACTCGATCTCTACGTCTCGCATCTCACGGGCCAGCTCGATCGCTTTGCCTACCTCGCGCCGTTGCTGGGCGATGATTTCCGCCTGCAGAGCCTGCTGATCGCGCCGAACAACGTTTCGCAACAGGACCAGGTCAATCGCTTCCTCAAGCACGTCGCGACGATCGCCGGTGCGCTGGACGTGTATCTCATGGACGCCAACGGTGTCACGTTGGCAGCGAGCAACTGGCAGGACGAGCTGACTTTCGTCGGCCGCAATTTCAGTTTCCGTCCGTACTTCAGCGAGGCGATGCAGGGGCGCCCTGGGCGCTATTACGCGCTCGGAACCACATCCGGGCGGCGTGGCTATTACTTCTCCTATCCTGTCGGTGATGTCGGCAAGCCGCTCGGTGTGGTCGTGGTGAAGATCGACATCGATACACTGGAGAATGCCTGGCGAAACAAGGGTACTGAACTGATCGTCACCGACCCCGACGGCGTGATCTTCGTTGCCACACGTCCTGAATGGCGCTACCGCACATTGCGCCCGCTGCAAGCCGACGTGGTCGCGCGTATCCGCGAATCACGCCGTTACCCGGTCGCCGAACTCACGCCCTTGCATTACGAACTCGTCAAGCATCTACCGTCAGGGGTGCGCGAACTGCGGGTTGGTGAAGCGCGTGGTGCAGGCTACATCGCACGTGCCGCCGAGATGCCGGATGCCGGCTGGCGCGTCGAGCTGTTGGTATCGCAGGAAGTCATCGCACCGCAGGTATGGCAGACGCGGTTGTTTACGATGAGTATGCTGATGCTGTTGATGACGGCCGTGTGGCTTTACGCCGGGCGCCGTCGGCAGCAGCGTGAGCGTGAGGCGGAGCGCCGTGAGGCGATGCAGGAGGCCCTGGTCGAACTCGAGGACCGTGTCGATCGCCGTACCAGCGACCTGACCGAGGCCAACCGCCTGCTGCGCGTCGAGATCGAGAATCATGAACGCACGCAGGATGAACTGATCCAGGCCGCGAAGCTGGCTGCGCTCGGGCAGATGGCTGCCGGCATCAACCATGAGCTCAACCAGCCGCTGGCGGCAATCCGCACCTACGCCGACAACGCCCGCACCTACGTGACCCGCGAGAATCTCGAACAGGCCGCCTGGAACCTGCAGCAGATCAGCGAGCTCACGCAGCGCATGGCGCAGATCAGCGGACAGCTCAAGGTCTTTTCACGCAAGACGACGGGGCAACGTATCCGGGTTTCGCTGTCGGCGTGCCTCGACGGAGCGCTGCGCATCGTGCGCACACGGATCGATCAGGCGAGTGTCGAACTGATTCTCGATCTGCCCGAGCAGGAGTTGTTCGTAGCGGCCGACATGGTGCAACTCGAACAGGTCCTGGTGAACCTGATCGGCAACGCGTGCAATGCACTCGAGGGCTGCCCCGACAAGCGCATCCACGTCAGCGCCCGGTCTGACGGTGACTGGGTGCGCGTCGAAGTCGCCGACAACGGCCCCGGCATCCCGTCGGACCACCTGCAGCGCATCTTCGATCCGTTCTTCACCACCAGCGAGAACGGGTTGGGTCTCGGTCTCTCGATCTCACATACGATCGCACAGCGGCTGGGGGCGTCGCTGACGGCATCCAACGCGGCGCAAGGCGGTGCGGTGTTCGTGTTGACACTGGCAGCGTGGCGTTGAACCGCACCCTCCGTCGATGGCCAGCGGCGCGCCGCAAGGCAGCGTGAGCGGTGCCTTCCAGGCATTGGGCCGGCGATGCTCGCCGTACGTCGTGAACCCTCTGCGGATACGGATACGGATGCGGATGCGGACGTGGCCAACGTGGCAGTAGCCGCAGGTGGTGTGCCGGCCGGGCTGTGGTCGGGTAGG
>JAGRHA010000086.1 GCA_020445205.1 Gammaproteobacteria bacterium | reverse complement strand
CTCGGCAAGACCAACATGGACGAGTTCGCGATGGGCTCGTCGAACGAGACCAGTTACTACGGTCCGGTGCGCAACCCGTGGAACACGGACACCGTGCCGGGCGGTTCGTCGGGTGGCTCTGCGACCGCGGTGGCGGCACGTCTGTGCGCGGCGGCGACGGGTACGGACACCGGTGGATCGATCCGTCAGCCTGCAGCACTGACCGGGATCACGGGCCTCAAGCCGACCTACGGGCGCTGCTCGCGCTGGGGCATGATCGCGTTCGCGTCGTCGCTGGACCAGGCCGGACCGATGACGCGCAGCGCCGAGGATGCGGCGATCATGCTCGCGGCGATGGCGGGCTTCGACGAACGCGACTCGACCAGTGCCGACCGCCCCGTCGACGACTATGTCGCCGCGCTGAGCAACCGCCTCGATGGCGTACGCGTCGGCATCGTCAAGGAGTTCATGGGCGAGGGTCTCGACGCCGGCGTGGCCGCGGCGACCGAACAGGCGCTACAGCAACTCGAGGCCCTGGGCGCCGAGCTGGTCGAGGTCAGTCTGCCGAACGCCGGCCTTTCCGTCCCGGCTTACTACGTCGTCGCGCCCGCCGAGTGCTCGTCGAACCTCGCGCGTTTCGATGGCGTACGCTACGGTCATCGCTGCGCGGATCCGAAAGATCTCGAGGACCTGTACAAACGTTCGCGTTCCGAGGGTTTCGGTGCCGAGGTCAAGCGCCGCATCATGATCGGGACCTACGCCCTGTCGGCCGGCTACTACGATGCGTACTACCTCAAGGCGCAGAAAGTCCGCCAGCTCATCGCCGATGATTTCCGGCGTGCCTTCGAGCGCTGCGACGTGATCGCGAGTCCGACCGCGCCGGGCACCGCGTTCGAACTCGGGGCCAAGGCCGACGATCCGGTGTCGATGTACCTGCAGGATATCTACACCATTGCGGTCAACCTGGCCGGCCTGCCCGGCATGTCGATTCCGGCACCGCACAGCGCCGGGATGCCGGTGGGCCTGCAGCTGATCGGTAACTACTTCGACGAAGCGCGTCTGCTCAATGTCGCCCACCAGCTGCAATTGGCGACCGACTGGCACCGGCAGGTGCCGGCGGGCTACGCGTGACGCGGGTACCTTGAGCGCGTCGGGTTGGTGCGGCGGCGCGCAGTGTCGCCAAAGGGTCCGGTATGCACCGGACGTGATACGGGAATCTGAATTCGGACTACTGAGATGCAATGGGAAACGGTCATAGGGCTTGAGATCCACACCCAGCTGGCGACGCGGTCGAAGATCTTCTCGGGTTCGTCGACGGCGTTCGGCAATCCGCCGAACACCCAGGCGTCGTTGATCGACCTGGGCATGCCCGGGGTGTTGCCCGTGCTCAACAAGGAAGCCGTGCGCATGGCCGTGCGATTCGGCAAGGCGATCGGTGCCGAGGTCGCCGAACGCTCGGTATTTGCGCGCAAAAACTATTTCTACCCTGATCTGCCGAAGGGCTACCAGATCAGCCAGTACGAGCTGCCCGTGGTCGGCATCGGCCAGGTCGAGATCGTGATGGAAGACGGTGCGACCAAGCGGGTGGGGGTCACGCGCGCGCACCTCGAAGAGGACGCCGGCAAATCGTTGCACGAGGACTTTCACGGCATGACCGGGATCGACCTCAACCGCGCCGGCACGCCGCTGCTCGAGATCGTGTCCGAGCCCGATATGCGCTCGGCCAAAGAGGCCGTGGCGTACGCCAAGAAGATCCACCAGATCGTCACCTATATCGGCATCTGCGACGGCAACATGCAGGAAGGCTCGTTCCGCATGGACGCCAACGTCTCGGTGCGGCCCAAGGGCCAGGCGGAGTTCGGTACGCGCGCCGAGCTCAAGAACATCAACTCCTTCCGTTTTCTCGAAAAGGCGATCAACTTCGAAGTCGAACGCCAGATCGAGTTGATCGAGGACGGCGGCAAGGTCGTGCAGGAGACGCGCCTGTACGACTCGGTCAAGGACGAGACGCGTTCGATGCGCAGTAAGGAGGAGGCCAACGATTACCGTTATTTCCCCGATCCCGATCTGCTGCCGCTGGAGATCGATGCCGCGTTCATCGCTGCCGTCGTCGCCGACATGCCCGAGCTGCCGGATGCGCGCCGTGCCCGGTTCGAGAGCGACTACGGGCTGTCGGCCTATGACGCCGACGTGCTGACCGCAAGCCGCGCGCAGGCCGATTACTTCGAGGCCGCCGCAGCATCGGGTGGCGACGCCAAGCTTGCGGCCAACTGGGTCATGGGTGAACTCGCCGCGGCCCTCAACAAGGACGGTATCGACATCGTCGACAGCCCGGTACCCGCCGCGGCACTGGGCCAACTCGTTGCACGCATCAGGGACAACACCATCTCCGGCAAGATCGCCAAGGACGTTTTCGCCGCGATGTGGGCCGGCGAAGGTGATGCCGACGCGGTCATCGAAGCTAAAGGTCTGAAGCAGATCACCGATACGGGGGCCATCGAGGCCCTGGTCGACGAGGTGCTCGCGGCAAATGCGGCGCAGGTGGAGAACTACCGCAGCGCCGATCCGGACAAGCAACCGAAGATGCTCGGTTTCTTCGTCGGCCAGATCATGAAGAAATCGCAGGGCAAGGCGAATCCGCAACAGGTCAACGAGCTGCTGCGCAAGAAGCTGAGCTGATCATCGGCCGCATGACGGCCGTCACACGCTGATCCATCCCGGGGTTGCCACGTGGCAGACGAAATCCGTATCCGCACCGCCACCGAAACCGACGCGCAGGCATGGGATGCCTATGTCGTCGGTCATGCGCATGGAAGCTTTTTTCATCGCTACGGCTGGAAACGCCTGATCGAGAACACTTATCGGTATCCCGGGCACTACCTCCTCGCGGAACGCAATGGCAGCCTGTGTGGTGTGTTGCCACTGGGTGAGGTCAAGCACCTGCTGTTTGGGCACTCGCTGATCTCGGTGCCATTCTGTGTCTACGGCGGCGTGCTGGCCGACGATGACACGATTCGCGGCCGCCTCGAAAGCGAGGCCATGGCGCTCGCCGAGCGGCTCGGTGTCAGCCATCTGGAGACGCGCAACGAACACCCGATGCGCGACGACTGGCAACGCAAGGACGGCCTGTACGTGACGTTCAAACGCGAGATCAGCGACGATCACGACGCCAATATGAACGCGATTCCGCGCAAACAGCGTGCGATGGTGCGCAAAGGCATCAAGGCCGGACTCGTCGGCGAGCTCGACGACGGCGTCGAACACCTGTACCGGGCATATTCGGAAAGCGTGCGCAATCTGGGCACGCCGGTGTTCCCGAAGGCGCACTTCCGCGCCATCCGCGACGAGTTCGGTGAGGACGTCGACGTCGTCACCGTGCGCCACGAGGGCGAGGTCGTGGCATCGGTGATGAATTACTACTTCCGCGACCAGGTGCTGCCGTTCTACGGCGGGGGTATCAGCGCGGCGCGCAATCTCGCGGCCAACGACTTCATGTACTGGGAGGTCATGCGGCGCGCGGCGGAGCGAGGTTGTCGCGTGTTCGATTTCGGCCGCAGCAAGGTCGATACCGGCTCGTACAGCTTCAAGAAGCACTGGGGTTTCGAACCCGAGCCGCTGAGCTACGAGTATTACCTGGTCAAGGCCAGCGAGATGCCCGATCTCAATCCCAACAATCCCAAGTACCGCTTGTTCATCAACGCCTGGAAGAAGCTGCCGGTCGGCGTCAGCCGCATGATCGGACCGTGGCTGGCACGCGGCCTCGCCTGAGGTTGTTGAGAATGGCGCGGACGCGCCGCGGCCGCTGATTCAGTCTGCACTGGTGCAGCGATTGCGGCCGTCGTTCTTTGATTTATACAGCGCCTGATCGGCGCGTTGCAGCAGTTCCTCGGCGCTATCGCCGGCGAGGTAAGTGGCGACGCCCGCTGAGATCGTGATGTCGCCGATCGGTTTCTTGGTGTCGGCACGCACCAGCTGTGCCGCCTCGATGACCTTGCGGATCGCCTCGGCCACGGCCATCGCGCCGCTTGCATTGGTTCCCGGCAGTAGCACGGTGAATTCCTCGCCACCGAAACGTGCTGCCGTATCCTGACCCTTGATGTTCTGATGCAGCGTCTTGGCCACGAAGCGGATCACTCGGTCTCCGATCAAGTGGCCATGGGTATCGTTGATCATCTTGAAGTGGTCGATATCGAGCATGATGATCGACGGCGCGCGCTCGGTCGTGGCTTCGCTCAAGGCGTCATCGATGCGCTCGAGCAAGGTCACGCGGTTATAGAGTCCCGTGAGTGGATCGGTCGCGGCACGCTCGCGTTCGGCACGCACCTGCTCCTTGAGCTCGGCGATCTGTTTGTTCATGTCGTCGAAGTGGGCGCGCATGCCGGCATTGCTTTCGCGGATTTCGCGCGTTTCGACCAGCAGCTTGCCGAGCAGGTCCTTGACGCCGTCGATGTCGCGCGCATGCGACATGCCATCGCGGAAATTGTCGAGCTTGCCGACGAACACATCGGCGTCGTTATCCGCATCGACGAGCCGGGTGCCCACCTCGTCGATGAGCGTACCCAAATGGTTGCGTACCGACTCGACCTGCTCGAGATCGTGCTCGGAGATGAATTTGCGATAGAGGCGGGCATTCACACCGGCCGTGAAACGCTGTCCGTCGGCGATCAGGCGGTCGATCTCGGTCGTCAACGACGGGCAATCGCCCGTGACATAGGCGTACCAGACCGCGTAGTTCTGCGGTGTGGTCGGAATGCCGTTGCGCGACATCATGGGAAGCGTGAGTCGCAAGACCTCCGCCGCCCGCTCACTGCTCATTTCATCCGTTGGGGCCATTTTCGTGGTCTGCTTGGGTGCTTCTGTGCTCACCGTATCCATTTCCGTATAGACGGTATAGTCCGCATTTCGCTATACGTCAGCGACATCATGACGCTGGGCTTTAGGCGTTAGTAACGGATTGTGATCAATGCCCGGCACGCCGAGGTGTGAACGCGTGGACGTTGCAGCGCTCCGAGCGCTGGGTTTCCGGCCTTTGTGCTCGATCGAGACACGGCGCAGGCCGGTACGGACCACCGCTTCACTCGCGGCGTTCGGCCATGGCGACGGTGTATTGCCGACCTTGCTTGATTTTCGTGTGATTGCCGAAGACTTCTTCGAAAGCGCGCGCGATGAACTGGCGCAGACCACTGATCACCACGACATAGAACCGGCCGCCGCTGACGAGGCGGTCGTGGATATCGTGGAAAAACAGGTAGTAATGTTCCTTGCTCGTTTTCGCCGGTAGATTGGTGACGGCCAGCGTGAAGGTCTGTGGCGGCACGTGGCGCAGGCCGTCGCTGAGCATTGCGCTGGCATTGCCGAGATGGTTGCGGCGAGCGTTGGCATTGGCGTACTCGACCGCCACAAAGTCTTTGTCGACCATCAAACAGCTGCCGTGCGGTGCGGCGCGCGCGATGGCCAGCCCCAGCGGGCCGTATCCGCAGCCGAGATCGAGCGCGCGCTCGTCGTCGCGTACCTCGAGGTGATCGAGCAGCAGGCGCGTTCCCTCGTCGATCGCTTTGGGCGAAAACAGACCCCAGGTGGTATGGAACTCGAGTTCGTGGCCGAGCAGGGTGTCGCGGAACACGATGTCGTGGCGCAGGCGCTCGACGTCGATGGGTGGGCGCGGTTTCTTTGGCATGTCTCGATCGCTGGCGTGGAGGGACGGTGCGCCCTGGCACCGCGTGCGGCGCTCATTATCGTCGTCACGGGTCTGCGCCGCCAGCAGGTGTGGCTCAGCGGGCCTGCGCGAGCCAGCTGTCGATCCCTGGCAATTCCGGTTCGATGTGTTCGAAGCGATGGTCGCCGCCATCGCGGAGGACGACATCCTTTGCCGCATAAAAAGCGGCCGCCTGATGGTAATCGAGCACCTCGTCGCCGCGTTGCAACAGCACCAGATAGCGCTCGTCATCCGCGAGCCGGTCACGTTGCAGCACGGCGAGTTCGTCGACGTAACGATCGTCGACCTGAAACCGCGCCTGGTCGCACCAGCGCCGCTGTTCGCCGCGGTGGTCGGCAAGCAGGCGGTGCGGGAACACGACGGGATTGATCAGCACCGCGGGCAAAGTGCGGCGTTCGTTGAGTGCCGTGGCGTAGAAGCCGCCGAGCGATGAGCCGATCAGCGTATCGATGGGGTAGCGCCGGAGCAGGCCGTGCAGGTGCGCGATCGCCTGCGCCGGCGAAAATGGCAGGTCGGGCGCGAGTACCTGGTCGACGCCGAAATGCCGTCGCAGTGCGAGCGACTTCGCGCCCCAGCCACAGCTGCCGAAGCCATGGATGAACAGTTTCACTGCGCACACACCGGGCAGTTTGGATCGGCACGCAGGCGCAGCTCGCGCCATTGCATGCGCAGGCCGTCGAGCACCAACAGGCGGCCACCGAGTGTCTCGCCGACAGTGCACAGCAGCTTGATGGCCTCGAGCGCCTGCATGGCACCGATGATGCCGACCAGCGGCGCGATGACCCCGTTTTCGCTGCAGCGCAGGTCGTCATTGCCGTCTTCGGGATACAGGCAGCGATAACAGGGGCCACCACGGCGTGCGTCGAACACGCTGATCTGGCCATCCCAGCGGATCGCGGCACCGGATACCAACGGCCGGTGCAGGCGCTGGCAGGCAGCGTTGAGCGCGAAACGCGTGGCGAAGTTGTCGCTGCAGTCGATGACGACGTCGCAGTCGTCGATTGCTGTGTCCAATGCCTCACCCTGCAGCCGCCGGTCGCTGCAGATCACCTCGACCTCGGGATTCAGGACGTGCACGGTCTGCGCCGCAGATGCGGTTTTTGGCATGCCGATGCGGTCAGTGTCGTGGACGACCTGACGCTGCAGATTGCTCAGATCGACGCGGTCGTCATCGACCAGATGCAGTGTGCCGATGCCGGCCGCTGCGAGGTACATCGCGACCGGCGAACCCAGGCCGCCGACACCGACGACGAGTGCACGGCCCTCGCGCAGGCGCTGCTGCCCCTCGATGCCGATCTGCGGCAGCATGATCTGGCGGCTGTAACGCAACAGTGTCTGGTCATCCATGGACGGATTGAACCACGTCGCGCAGGGCCACGACAGGGCGCAGACGGGGGCGGGCTGAATGCCAGGTGCGGCGGGCGGCTACAGGTAGCGGCGCCAGTGATCCGGACGATCGTCCTGGCAACCGTGATCGCGGTTGCGGTAGCGGTTGACGAACACCTTCTCGGTGCAGTTCGGATCACCCTTGTTACAACCGAGATTCGCACGCTGGGTGTCCTCGGTGTAGTGATACAGCGCACGCTTGATCTTGTGCATCAGGCGATTGTCGAGATGAAAGCCGTTTTGCACCAGCAGGTCTTCGATCTCGGCGAGGGTGATGGCGACGAGCAGGTACTGCACCTCGATCGCGGCCTTGTGCACCACCTCGACGTGACTGACACCTTTGATTTCGCCGAGGAAAGTCGCAGCCGACCGGGCCTGTTGCGGGTCCGGGTGGAGTGTACAGAACGCGATCTCGCGGCGCTTGTACAGGCTCTCGCAGGGCTTTTCCATTGCGCAATGCTGTGCCGAAAGTCCGTACCGGTCAAGGGGTGATTTGTACCGGACGGCACGACGACGCGGTGCCCGTTCGCAGGGTAATGCGGGCCGTCAGGGCTGCCATCGTCCCCCGCTCAGACGCGCATGGCCAGCGAGATCGTGATGTGTCGCCGCGTCACCGAAGCCCGCCGCCTGCAACAGATCGATGACCGCGCCGGCTTGTTCGAAACCGTGCTCGAGCCACAGCCATCCCCCGGCTGAAAGATGATCGCCGGCGTCGGCAATGATGGTGCGGATCGCGTCGAGGCCGTCGGCTCCCGATGCCAGGGCGCTGCGCGGCTCGAAGCGGACGTCACCCTGTTGCAGGTGCGGGTCGGTGTCCGCGATGTAAGGCGGGTTGCTCACCACGAGATCAAAGCGGGCGCGGCCGGCGAGGGGGGCAAACCAGTTGCCGCCGACGAACTCGACCGACGTGAGTTGCAGGCGCGCGGCATTGGCGCGTGCGATGGCCAGTGCCTGCGTCGACGCGTCGACGGCGACGATCTCCCAGCGCGGTCGTTCACTGGCCAGCGCAAGCGCGATGGCGCCGCTGCCTGTGCCGAGGTCGAGCACGCGGGCGTCGTCGGGCAGGTCGAGGTCGAGCGCCACCTCGACCAGGCGTTCGGTCTCGGGACGCGGTATCAGTGTGTGCTGGTCTACGCGCAGTGGCAGCGACCAGAACTCGCGCGCGCCGACGAGATGAGCCACGGGCCGTCCCGCGCAACGCTCCGCGACGAGGTGTTGGAAACGCCGGCATGTCGCCTCATCGGGAACGTATTCCGGCCACGCGTACAACCAGCCGCGATCGCGTCCGAGGACGTGTGCAAGCAGGACCTGGGCATCGAGGGTGGGATCTGTCGAGGCGGGCCGCAGTCGCTCGACCGCGTTCCGCAAGAGCTCGCTCACATGACGCGCCGTTGGGCACACCTCAGTCGGCACCCAGTGACGCGAGCTGCTCGGCCTGGTGCTCCTGCTGCAGTGGGTCGATGACCTGATCGAGTTCGCCCTCGATGATCTCGTCGAGCTTGTAGAGTGTCAGGTTGCCCCGGTGATCGGTGAGCCGGTTCTGCGGAAAGTTGTAGGTGCGGATGCGTTCCGAGCGGTCGCCACTGCCGACCTGCAGGCGGCGGTCTTCGGCGCGGCTCGCGGCTGCGGATTCCTGCGCCGCGGCGAGCAGGCGTGCCTGCAGCAGCGCCATGGCACGGGCCTTGTTCTTGTGTTGCGAGCGTTCGTCCTGGCATTCGACGACGACCCCGCTGGGCAGGTGCGTGATACGCACGGCGGAATCGGTGGTGTTGACGTGCTGGCCGCCCGCACCCGAGGAGCGAAATGTATCGATGCGCAGATCGTTCGGGTTGATGTCGAACTCGTCCACGGCCTCGGCCTCGGGCAGGATGGCGACGGTGCAGGCCGAGGTGTGGATGCGGCCCTGGGATTCGGTCTCGGGGACACGCTGCACGCGGTGTGCCCCGGATTCGAATTTGAGTCGCGAGTAAACGCCCTGGCCGACAATGCGCACGATGACTTCCTTGTAGCCACCCATCTCGCCATCACTGTGGCTGATCATCTCGGTTTTCCAGCGTCGGAGTTCGGCGTAACGCAGGTACATGCGTAACAGATCGCCAGCGAACAAGGCCGCCTCGGCCCCACCGGTGCCAGCGCGAACCTCGAGATAGACGTTGCGGTCGTCGTTCGGATCACGTGGCAGCAGCAGGCGCTGCAATTCCGGCTCCAGTGTTTTCAGGGTGTCACGGGCCTCGCTGCACGCATCTTCGGCGAGCTCCGCCATCTCGGGATCGGCGAGCATGCTCTCGGCGCTGTGCAGGTCCGCCTCGGCGGCGACATAACGGTCGAACGAGCGGCTCACGGGTTCGACCTGCGCGTACTCGCGGCTCAGCGCACGGAAACGGTCGTTGTCGCTTTGCACGTCGGGATCGGCGAGCAACGCGGTGATTTCGTGAAAACGGTCGCTGATCTGTTCGAGCTTGTTGCGGATACTGGTTTTCATTGCGGGTCGGCCGCCGGGCGGATCGGGAAACGGGGGGTGATGTACCGCCGCTGGGCGGTACGTATCTGCGGTCTCGCCCGCTAGTCGTTGCCGGCCTGGCCGTGGCCGAGCTGGAACAGGGCGTTGGCGGCCTCGAGCAGCTCGTGTCGGCCGGCACTGCCGGCCTCGCGCAGCTGTGTGCTGGGGGTATGCAACAGCTTGTTGGTCAGGGTCTGGGCGAGGAAGGTCAGCACCTCTTGCGGCGGTTTGCCGCTGTCGAGCATGCGCTGCGCCTTCGCCAGCACCTCGTCACGGATGTCCTGTGCCTGGCGGCGGTAGTCCTGGATCAGACCGACTGCGTCGAGCGAGCGCATCCAGGCAAGGAATTCGTCGACCTGGAAGGTGATGATCTCCTTGGCCTGCTCGGCGGCCTCCTGGCGTGAGCGCAGGTTGCCCTGGATCACCTCGTCGAGGTCGTCGACGGTATACAGGTAGACATCCTCGAGGTTGCCGACCTCGGGCTCGATGTCGCGCGGCACGGCGATATCGACCATGAACATCGGGCGGTGACGGCGGCGCTTCAGCGCGCTCTCCACCGTACCCTTGCCGAGCACGGGGACCGGACTCGCTGTGGACGCGATCACGATATCGGCCTCGGCCAGGTGGGCCGGGATCTCGGTGAGGCCGATGGCGAACGCGTCGAATTGCACGGCCACTTCCTGTGCGCGGCTGATGGTGCGGTTGGCGACGATCAGGCGGCCGATACCGTTCTGTACCAGGTGACGCGCGGCGAGTTCGATGGTCTCGCCCGCGCCGATGAGCATTGCGGTCTGGTCACCGAGGTCGGCAAAGATCTGCCGCGCGAGGCTCACGGCCGCGAACGCAACCGACACCGGGGAATCGCCGATCGCCGTGTCGGTACGGACCTGTTTGGCGGTGCTGAAGGCGTGCTGGAACAGTCGTGTCAGCAGTTTGCCGGTGCGCCCGGCGTCGCTCGCGGTCTGGAAGGCACTCTTGACCTGGCCGAGGATCTGCGGCTCCCCGAGCACCAGCGAATCGAGCCCGCTGGACACGGAGAGCAGATGACGAATCGCATGGCGGCCCTCGTGCGCGTACAGATAGGGTGCGATGTCTTCGACCGCCAGGCCATGGAACCCGGCCAACCAGTCGCGAGTCAATTCCAGTGCATCTTCGTCGGCGTGGCAGTAAAGTTCGGTGCGGTTGCAGGTCGACAGGATGACCGCCTCGCGCACACCGTCGAGATCGGTCACGCTGCGCAGTGCCGCGACAATGATGTCCGGACCAAAAGTCACGCGCTCGCGGATGTTTACCGGCGCGGTGGTGTGGTTGAGTCCGATGGCGAGCAGGGGCATAGTGACCGACGAGGTTGCACGCTTGGGACTGGAAATTTTGAGATATCAAGGGGTTGAATGCAAGCAGTCGTGAACGCCCAGGACGCGGTCGGCCACAGGGTCGGGCGGCGTCGCGAGGGCCGCATCTCATTTGACGCGTTGGTGATGAAAACGGTGACCGGTGCGGCGTTCGCCGCGCTGCTGCTCGTCTCGCAGGGCTGCCAGACGCTCGTGCCGTCCGCTGACACAACGGACGCGAATGCCGAGCCCGCCACCGCGCTGCCGTTCCCCGAGCCGAAGCCGCCGCAGCGTGAACTCGATGAAGATCTGGTTTACAGCTACCTGGTCGGCGAGATTGCGGCGCATCGCGGCGACCTGCGTCTTTCGCAGAGCCATTACCAGCATGCGGCCATCCTCGCCCGCGACGCCTATGCGGCCGAGCGCGCGACGCGCATCGCGCTGCACCTCAAAGACTACCAGGCGGGGCTGGCGTCGGTGCGGCGCTGGGTCGAGCTGGCGCCCAACGACATGACGGCACGCCAGCTGGCTGCCGTGCTGTTCATGCGTGACAAGCAGCTCGACGCCGCCGCCGAACAGCTCGATGCCCTGATCCTGATCGCCGATGCGCGCGGTGTCGACGGTTACCTGCAGGCGGCCGGTGCGTTGAGTGTCGAGAACGATCGCGCGAGTGCCGAGCAATTGATGCAGGGCCTGCACGATCGCAATCCGGACGACGTGCGGTCGCTGTACGGGCTCGCGGTACTCGAGGCGGCGCATCGCCGGTTCGGTGAAGCCGAAAGCCGGCTGCGAGAAGTGATTTCACGCAAACCGGATTGGGAGCAGCCGCGTGTGCTGCTGTCACGTGTCCTCGTCGCGCAGTCGCGCCGCGACGAAGCGGTCGCCATTCTCGAGCAGAGCGTGCGCCTCTATCCCGACAGCGTGGTGCTGCGTACGACATACGCCCGTATGCTCGTCGACGCCAGCGACTTCCCGCGCGCACTCGCGGAATTCCGTGAGCTGTTCCGCCTCAGTCCCGACGACGACGAAGTCGCCTTCGGTTACGCGATGCTGGCGACCCAGCAACAGGCGTGGGATGAGGCGCGACCGGTGTGGCAGGCGTTGCGCGGTCAGCCCGATCGGCGCGACGAGGCCAGTTACTATCTCGCCCAGATCGAGGAGCAGACGGGGCACGACGACGTGGCGATCGGCCTGTTCCGCAGTGTCAACGGCAGTGAACTCAAGGTCGACGCCGTGATGCGTGCGGCACAGATCTACGCGCGCACAGGCCGTCTGGACGAAGCCAGGGACCTGTTGCAGCAGGCACGCATCGCCAACCCCGGCCGTGCGGCCGACCTGTACATCGCCGAGACGCAGATCGTGCAGAAACACGGCGACAACGCGCAGGCCCTGGCCCTGTATGACGATGCCCTGCGTACATTCCCGGAGAACCACGACCTGCGCTACAACCGCGCGCTGTTCGTCGTCGAACTCGGCGACTTTCCGGCCATGGAGCGCGATTTGCGCCTGATCCTCGATCAGGATCCCGACAACGCCGACGCCCTCAACGCACTGGGCTACACGCTCGCCGATCGCAATGAGCGTCTCGATGAAGCCTTCACGTTGGTGGCGCGCGCGCTGAAGCTCAAACCCGACAGTCCCGCGGTGCTCGACAGCATGGGTTGGGTGCTGTACCGACGCGGTGACCTCGCCGAGGCGGCGACCTATCTGCGCCGTGCGCTCGATATGACGCGCGACGACGAGATCGCCGCGCATCTTGGCGAGGTGCTGTGGGTGAAGGGACAGCGTGACGACGCGCAGGCGGTGTGGCGCGATGCGCTGGCGCACAAACCCGACAGTGACAAGATCCGTGCGGTGATCGAAAGGTTGCAGGCGGGGCAGTAATGCAGCCGTCACCTGGCTGGCCTGCGCCGGCCAAGATCAATCTCATGTTGCGCATCGTCGGCCGCCGTGCGGATGGCTACCATCTGTTGCAGACGGTGTTCCAGTTCATCGACCTTGGTGACGATCTGTTCGTCGACGTGCGTGAAGACGGGGTGATCCGCCGCTGCAGCGAGATCGCCGGCGTCTGCGAGGACGACGACCTCGTCGTGCGCGCGGCCCGTCTGCTGCAACGCGCCACCGGCACCGCCCTGGGTGCCGATCTGCGCCTGCAGAAGCGCATTCCCATGGGGGCCGGGCTTGGTGGTGGGAGTTCCGATGCGGCCACGACACTTGTCGCCCTCAATCACTTGTGGGGCTGTCATCTGCCGGCAGGCGATCTGGCGAGCCTTGGGCTGCAATTGGGCGCCGACGTGCCGATCTTCGTCCACGGCCACGCGGCTTGGGCCGAAGGCGTGGGAGAACACCTCGTCGACATCGACCTCGCGGAACCGTGGTACGTCCTGCTCGCGCCGCGCGTCCATGTGAACACCGGAAAAGTGTTCCAAGACCCGGAATTGACAAGGAATTCTGACAGAATCACAATACGCGACTTTCTCGCCGGGGAGCGCACCAACGACTGCCTCGCCGTGGTGAGGAAACGCTATCCCGAAGTCGCGCATGCCTATGATTGG
>JAGRHA010000012.1 GCA_020445205.1 Gammaproteobacteria bacterium | reverse complement strand
CCGTTGCGCTACGTCGTGGTGCCGCGAAACAGCAGTGGCACAACGTCGTCGAACGTTCGACTGAAATGCACCTTGAGCCCTTTGCGTATGTGCTCCGGTATCTCGTCGAAATCGCCACGGTTGTCGATGGGCAGGATGAGTTCGCGGATACCGGCCCGCTTCGCCGCAATCACCTTCTCGCGGATGCCACCCACAGGAAACACCTCACCCGTCAGCGTAATCTCACCCGTCATTGCTATGCGGCGCACGGGCCTGTCGAGTGCGAGCGACAGCAATGCCGATGCCATGGTGACGCCGGCCGAGGGACCGTCCTTGGGTGTCGCACCGGCCGGTACGTGCAGGTGGATGAATGTCTCTTTGAAGAAGTCCGTATCGGCACCGAGCCGCGCGGCGTGGCCGACGACGTAGCTGTAGGCGATTTCCGCGGACTCGCGCATGACCTCGCCGAGCTGTCCCGTGAGCTTGAAGCCGCGGTTGAAACCGTGTGCGCGTGCGGCCTCGATGCTCAGTGTCGCACCGCCCATCGCCGTCCAGGCCAGGCCCGTGACGACGCCGGGGCCGCGTAGCGTACGCTCGTCGCGGAACAGCGTAGGACCGAGATACCCGGGCAGGTCGTCGACGCCGACCTCGATCGGTGTCGCTGCGCCATCGAGGATCTTGACCACGGCCTTGCGGGCGATCTTGCCGAGCTGTTTTTCCAGGCGCCGGACACCGGCGTCGCGCGCATAACCGTCGATGATCGCGCGCAGCGTCGCCACAGGCACCTTGAGCTGCGAGCGCTTGAGGCCGGCACGCTGCGTCTGGCGCGGCAGCAGGTAACGCCGCGCGATCTGCAGCTTGTCCTCAGCGATGTAACCCGAGAGCTGTATCACCTCCATACGGTCGAGCAACGGCGCCGGGATGGTGTCGAGCTGGTTGGCCGTGGCAACGAACAACACCTTCGACAGATCGAAGCGCAGATCGAGGTAGTGATCCATGAAATCGACATTCTGCTCGGGATCGAGCACCTCGAGCAGTGCCGACGCCGGATCACCGTGATAACTGGCGCCGATCTTGTCGATCTCGTCGAGCATGATCACAGGGTTCTGCGTGCCGGCGGCCTTCATCGCCTGGATGAACTTGCCGGGCATCGCGCCGATGTAGGTGCGGCGATGGCCCTTGATTTCGGCCTCATCGCGCATGCCGCCGACCGAGAAGCGGTAGAACTGGCGGCCCAGCGCGTCGGCGATGGAGCGCCCGATCGACGTCTTGCC
The DNA here is from genome assembly GCA_020445205.1 of Gammaproteobacteria bacterium. Taxonomy (GTDB): domain Bacteria; phylum Pseudomonadota; class Gammaproteobacteria; order Chromatiales; family Chromatiaceae; genus Thiosocius. The sequence goes on along the minus strand of JAGRHA010000012.1, from coordinate 4,262 downwards.
GACACCGGGCGGGCCGACGAGCAGGATGATCGAGCCGCTGATCTCGCCCTTCATGATGCCGACGGCGAGGAACTCGAGGATGCGCTTCTTCACGTCGTCGAGGCCGAAGTGGTCACGATCGAGCATGGTACGTGCACGGGCGAGATCGAGCTTGTCCTGCGAGTGCTTGCCCCAGGGTAGCACCGTGACCCAGTCGAGGTAGTTGCGCGTCACCGCGTATTCGGGCGAGCCGGCCTCGAGCATCGCCAGCTTGTCCATCTCTTCGGTGACACGCTGGTCGGCCTCGTCGCTGAGTCGCAGTGCGTCGATGCGTTCGTGGAAGGTGTCGATCTCCGCCGTGCGGTCGTCCTTCGAGATGCCGAGTTCCTTCTGGATCGCCTTGAGCTGTTCGCGCAGGAAGAACTCGCGTTGTTGTGCCTGCATGCGCTCCTCGACCGTGGTGCGGATCTTGTGTTGCGCCTTGGCGAGGTCGAGTTCACGGTGCAGCAGGTCGAGCACCTTCTCCATGCGTGGCAGCAGGGGGTAGGTTTCGAGTACGGCCTGCAGGTCTTCCTTCTCCGACGTCGTCATGCTCGCCGCGAAATCGGCGAGATGTGATGGATCGTCGGGACCGAAGCGGTCGAGGAACATGCGCAGCTCTTCCTGGTACAGGGGGTTCAGCGGCAACAGCTCGCGGATCGTGTTGATCAGCGCGACCGAATAGGGTTTGAGCTCCGGATCGGGTTTACCCGCGGGCTCGCGGCGGTATTCGACACGTGCCGTGAAAGGTCTTTCGCTGCTGAGGACCTTCTCGATCTCGAAGCGCTGGATGCATTCGACGAGGACCTGGAAGTTGCCGTCGGTCTGCTGGATGCGATGGATGCGACCTACCGTGCCGACGTGGTACATGTCATCGGGCCCTGCCAGTTCGGCCTTCTCCGCGCGCGTGAGTACGATGCCGATGAGATCGTGACCTTCCTCGTGTGCTGCTTCGAGCGTCGTTCGCCAGGGTTCGGCGTCCATCACCAGCGGCACACCCTGGCCCGGGAAGAATGGCCGTGAGGCGACGGGCAGCAGGTGGATGACATTCGGCAGCACCTCGTCGGCGCGTGCCAGCGTCTGTCCGGCGGAGATGACTTCGACGTCGTGTTGTTCATCATTCATCGTGTTCGGATCTCTGTGTGTCGTTTGCCGGACAGTGATGCGGCGCCACGGTGCTTCGAGTGACAAGTCGGTTATCAGATGGGGACGGCGATGCCGAACTGCAAGTCTCGGCGTGGAAACGTACTGCCAGCACTGCTTCGCGAACCGCTTGCCGTGACCGCCAATGCCCGCCATCCTTACCGTTCGCGCCACCACCCGGCGCCGAACCATCGTTGAGGGAACATCGACACATGCCGATGCGGATCTATCTCGTACGCCACGGTGCGACGGCGCTTACCGCCGAGGACCGCTTTGCCGGTTCCACCGATGTGCCACTTTCCGACGAGGGGCGTCGTCAGGTGGCTGCACTCGCGGAGCGGCTGCGCTGTGACAAGCTCGACGGTGTGTACGCGAGCCCGCTTGCCCGCACCATGGAGACGGCACGCATCATCGCTGCGCCGCATGGCGCCGACGTGCAGCCCGAACCGGGTCTCGCCGAGATCAGCTACGGGCATTGGGAGGGGCGCACACGTGATGAGATCGAAGACGCATTTGCGGCGGAGTATGACGCGTGGCAGGAAGACCCACTGACGGTCGGCCCCGAAAACGGCGAATCGGGAGTGCAGGTGCTCGCACGGGCGCTGCCCGTTGTGCGACGCATCGTCCTGTCCCATCGCCATCAGTCGGTGCTCGTCGTGTCGCACAAGGGGACCAACCGCCTGCTGATCAGCAGCCTGCTCGGTTTCGACGCCCGCGGTTATCGTGACCGCCTCGACCAGAGTCCTGCGGCCCTGACCATTCTCGAGTTCGCATCGGATGTGCGCGCACGCTTGCGATTGTTCAACGATATCTCGCACTACGAACGGTTGCCGGAGCGTTGTTTCGAACGCAGGCTCTCGCGCTGGTGGGCACTGGCGGAACGCGCAGGAGAAGAGCGATGAGCATGGAGATCCTGCGCGGCCGTCGATGCGCGTGCCACTGCCGTCAGGTGATCGGGGTGATGCCTCGTGCGTGGTGCCGTGGCCGTCAAGCCACCGCCGATACCTGATGTAACGATATCCCTAATCACATAGACACCGATCATGGCAGATTCCCTCAGCAAACAGGCAATACAGGAACTCCCTTTACACGCGTACGAGACTTTGCGTGATGACCTGCGCACCGGTGACCTGGTGTTCTGTTCCGGCTCGTATTTCTTTTCACACGCCATACAACGGTTCACGCGCTCGGTGTGGAGCCACGTCGGTATGATCTACAAAGATCCGACCTTGCAACGTGTCTTCATTCTGGAGAGCGAGACCCTGATCGGTGTGCGCCTGGCCCCGCTATCCAAGTATCTCAGCGATTATCACGGCAAGAACCGCCCCTATAAGGGCAATATCGTGGTCGCGCGCGTGCACCCGCAGATCGACGCAGACAAACTCAATCGTGCCATCAGCTACGGCATGGACGAGTTGACCAAACCCTATGACAATTTCGAGATCCTGCGTATCGGGATGCGCATCCTGTTCAGGGTCAGTCGGCGTGTACGTGACCGCAAGTACATCTGTTCCGAGCTGGTGTACGACTGTTTCGATCAGATCGGGGTGCCCTTCAGTCTGCGCGACGAGTATGTAAGCCCGGACGATATCTGGCTCGACGAACAGGTGCAGCCGCGCTACCGCGTGATGTGAGTGGGAGATCGGCGCTCGTCTGCCACCGGGTATTGCAGGTGGCGCGCCGGTGCAGCGGCGTAGGCCGCGCGCTCGTTCCGACAGTGGTTGCGATTGCAGCGTGCGAATCGCAGAGATCCCATGCATCGGTGCGCATTCTCCGTGTCCGCAGGATGCGCCGCGGTGTTGCGCGATACGCCGGGAACAGGTGCCGCGATAACGCGCCTGGCTCGATGGGGGGCAACAACGCGACCGCGTTCCACAACAACCATCGGCGAAAGGTCTTGACGGCGAAGATCGCCGAAGAGCAGATTCTGCGCGTTGGCGCGGCCGCGCCAGCCCTGATTCTTCCCGCCCTGGGAGGGCTACCCCGATGAAACTCCTGTCGTGGTCTCTTGTCCCTGTTGTGATGGCGTGCTCCGCTGTCGTGTACGCCGCAAACATCGATAACGTCGGTGCCGATCGCGAGGCGCTCGTGGCCCGCGGTAACTATCTCGTTTCGATCATGGATTGCACCGGCTGCCACACCGCTGGCGCGCTACGCGGCGCACCCGATCCGCAGCGTTTTCTCGCCGGGTCGGATATCGGTTTCGGTACGCCACAGGCCATCGTGTACCCGCCGAATCTGACGCCCGATGTAGACACCGGGCTTGGTCGATGGTCGGACGCCGAGGTCGTCGCCGCGATCACGTCCGGTCAACGCCCCGATGGACGCATGCTGTCACCCGTGATGCCCTGGCCCAGCTACGCACGGCTGTCCAGCGACGACGCGCGTGCCGTGGTTGCGTACCTGAGGACGATCCCCGCCGTGTCTTTTGCGGCGCCGACGCCGGTGATGGCGGGCAGCGATATCACATTCCCGTACATGACATTGGCGATGCCCGCGAGCAAATAGGGTAGGGACCAGCGCAGCGCGGAACCACGAGGACGGGCTCGGCGCGAACGCGCGAGTCGTGGCCGGTAGCCCTGATGGCCGTCGAGCTGCCGCGCACGGCGTGAGGTCGCCGCTTGCACATGCTGGGTCGATTCCGCGGGCGTGCCGGATGCAAGCATGCGTCGTGTACTGATGCCAGCATCGGGGCACTCCCGATGCCCGCCGGTCCGCTCCGGGCGACGACGTGAGATGTGTTACAGGTGCCGTGGCGATGTCGCCAAGGGATCTCACGCGACAGCCCACGTAGCGGGCGTCCGCTATGAACGTATTCCATCACCTCGGTCGCGCCGCCCCGGTGGTTCATTGCACCAGGGGCGAGCGGCATATACGGGTTGACGGGTACGCGCAAGAACGCTGCGGTCTCGCCCTCATATGGTGGGGTGTCCAGCGTCGCGCGTCCTAATCGGCCTAGCAGGCGGTGTTGCGACGCGGTTCTGCCGCGCGACGGCTTCAGCTCAGCGTGCGACGTATCGCATCGCGCCAGCCACGGATCAATTGTTGGCGCAGCTTCGGCTCCATTGCCGGCTCGAAGCAGTGTTCGAGTTCCCACGCGG
>JAGRHA010000085.1 GCA_020445205.1 Gammaproteobacteria bacterium | reverse complement strand
CTCCCCCACCCGCGGCACCCGAACCCAGCAGGCGGCCGCTGGTCTTCATGACCTGTTGGCCGTTGACCGCGCCGGAACGCACGCCGACGAAGAACATCATCCCCGAGCAGGCGACCAGCGCATCGACGATCTCGGGTCCGACACTCGCGACCATGCCATCGGGCTTGGGATCGACTGACGAGATCACGTGCCAGTACGGCGTCGCCTGCCAGGCGTTGCCCAACGACAGATAATGCTCGTCCTGGTTGCGCTGGATCGAGATCTCGACCGGCCCCGCGTCGCTGCCGCCGCCAGTGATGGACAGTTCGGCACACCCGGGGGCCGTTCCCTTGAGTTCAATCTTCAGCGCCATGTCGCGTGTGTTCCTCGGTACGGTTGCAGGGTCATCCAGGCAACACGGGGACGTGCGTCCCCGCATCGCCTCACGCGGCGGAAATGGCCGCGCCGCGCTTCATCTGCGCCAGGATGGTGCCCAGTCGTTCGTTTTGTTCCGGCGTGATCTCGCGCCCCGCCGAGTGGCCGGCATTGTCCACCGCGAGCCGACCGAAGGCATCCAGCCAGTCGACGATGAACAGGCCGGAAAAATTGATCGGCTTGGGCGGCAGCTGCGGCAGCTTGTCGACGGCGACGGCCGCCGGCGGCTCGAACACGTGGTGCTTGGCGGCCACCGTCGACACCGGTCGCTCGGCCACCGCGATCGTACTCATGCCGAGATAGTCGACGAAGTCGTTGATGCAGTTCGCGGCCGTCATCACCTGGCGTTCGACGAGGCTGCCGCGCGTCGCTGCCGTGCGCTCCTCGGCCTCCTGGATGTCTTCGATGATTCGCGACTCGACGCGCAACCGGTTCGCACCCGTGATCAGCTCGTCGGTCAGGCTCTGCACGATCTTGGGATCGGCAGCGAGGAAGTGCATGAGATCGGCATTGTCGGACAGGCCGCGCAGCTGCGAGGTCCAATCACGCATGGCGGCCTTGGCGAACTGTGCCGCCCCCGTCGACACGCTGGTGACCGCCGGGCTATCGGTGCTCTCGCCGCCACCGGGCAAAACGACCAGGTCATCGAGGCCGAACAGTGCGTCGTGGTCGTCTTCGTCGGCCGCCGCGTCTTCAGCCGCGGCGTTGTCGGTCGTCTCCGGCTTTGTCTCACCGAGGCGCAGGTAGCGCGCGCGCAACTGCTCCAGCGACGGCTGCAAAGCCTTGAGCAGCTCGCCGAACCGGGCCAACTTCTTCGGCGTACGCAGGTCGCCCGTCACGGCCTTGATCACCGCCTGCTTCTGTTCGACCTCGGCGGCGCCTTCCTTCTGGAAATAGGCCCCGAGGCGTTGCTCGGCGACCTCGCGTGTCTCGTCATCGAGCTGTTCGCGAATGCGTTCGAGCTTCACCTCAATGCGTGCGGCACCGGCGAGGTACTCGGCAAGACGCGTGATGCCACCGTCGTTGAGGCGCACCATGGCGTCCCACGCCAGCCCCGGATCGGCAAAATGCTTCTGCACCGTGGGATCGGCGATGAAGGTTTCCTTGAGCAGCTCGACCTGACCCTGCCAATTGCCGGCGATGTCGGTTTCGTCTTCGCCGTCGAGTGTCAGCCACTTGGTGACCATCTTCGGCTTGCGCACGACGTAGGTATTGCTGAATGGCTGCGATGGCCCCCAGTCGTCGATCCACTCGAACTGCTTGAAGCGCTCGAGCACCATCTTCATCATCTTCGCCCACGCCACTTCGGTGTTCTCACGCGAGTCCTGCAACATGCTGTCGATGCGCATGTCGAAGCGCGTCATCGCCCACGCCAGGCCCGGCAGCCGGTGCTCGCGCTTCTCCGGTTTCTCGCCCTGCGTCGCATTGATCCAGGTGTCGAGCACGGGGCCGATGTCGTTGACGTCGCTCTGCTTGTCCGACGGTGTGCACAACACCAGCACGTTCATCTCCTGGTCGTCGGTGTAGCGCTCGAACAGGCACGCCACCTTGCCACGCAGGATGAGCTGCGCAATCGCGCTGCCCTCACTCTCGGCGTCATCCGAGACCTGCGAGATATCGGTGACGTTGAGACGGCCGCGGTAACCCGGGAAGTCGAGCAGGTCGACGTTCTCGACCGTGCTCGCGGCGGGCGGTTCGGCGAGCACGAAACGCAGCTCCGTGGTCAGCGCCGCAAGCAGCGAGCGCGGCACCCCGCACACCTCGGCCATGCTGCCGTCGGCAGCCACGGGCACCACTTCGATGAGGTCGGCGTGATCCTTGCCAAGGCGGTCGAGGATGTCGACGCTCATGATGCTCTGCGACTTCGACAGGCCACCCGACTCGGTTTCGTTGACCAGCACGCCGAGCGGGCAATAGCAGAATTCGGCGTGGCCCAACTTCTCGAGCGCCCCGCACAGCATGAGGTAGGCCTCGCTCATTTCACCGATGCCGCCCCACAACACGGAGAACAGCTGCGCGCGATCGGCGGGCAGCAGGTTCGGTGCGAGATCGATCGCCGATGGCCAATAGTCACCGAGCAGCGGGGCCATGAGGTTGGGGAAACGCTTGCGGAAATACTCCATGAGATCGACGACATCGTCGGCGTCGATACCCGGCACGGGCTGCTGCCGGCGCCGCTTCTCGAGATCGGAAAGCACCTTGCTGCGGACCGACGCCGGATCGTTGTCGTAGGCGAGCTTGGTGTGGTCGAAGTCGTTGAAGAACGCGTTGCCGAGCACCTTGATCAGGTCGACTTCGGAAAACAGCGTCAACTGGATCGGATGGCCGCGCGGCGCGTCGACGGGGCGGCGCGTGAAACGCGTGACCAGTCCCGTGGCCTCGCCGCCTTTGCCCCCCGGGTCGACGTGCTCGATGAAGTCGAGACGACGCTCGTCGAGCTGTGTTTCGAGGTGACCGTTGGCGCCCGCAGCGAGTGCCGAGATCAGGTACGACTTGCCGGCCTGCGAGATACCGAAGAAACCGACCGACATCGGCCGCGATGCCGCACGCCCGAGACGGCGCACGAGGTTGCGCACCTTGCGCAATTTGAGGATCAGGCCCTCCGAATCGCTGTCGAGACGCTGTGACGTGCTCCTGACGTCGTCGATCCATTCGATCGCATCACCGGCGGCGGCGTACATGTCCGCGCAACGATCGACGAGCTGTTGTGCTTCGTTGCTCATGTCTGCTTACCCCTCGAAGACGCTGCCGCTGTCGAGCCAGTAGGTGCCACCACTGACACCGTAGTTGCTCAAGGTGTTGAGTCTCAGGCGCACCACCGAACGACTCAGCGAGCGCCCGTCCTCCGTCTGCACCTGCTTGACGCGGAAGCGTTCCGAGACGCCTTTGCCACGTTCCTTTTCGAGCGTGATCTTGAGCGTCTTGCCGAACACGCGCTCGCGATCCTCGTCGCTGGCGAAATCGAGCACGTACAGATACGAGGCGATCCAGCGCTCGGCGTTGAGCTGGCGGTAGCCCAGCTTCATGATGGTGTGCATGTCGAACTGTGCTTCAGGCAACAGGTATTCGGGGTCGTCGAGATCAACGTCGGCGTAGAACACCTCGTTGTCCTTGATGATGCCGTCCTGGTCGACATGACCGATGTAGCGCACCGTCGAATAGGGTTTGAGCTGATCGGCCAGGAACACGAAATTGGTCAACCGGCCCTGGCCCAGCACGCACAGCATCGCGCCCACCGCAGCCGTGGTCTTGGGATCGTCGATGCGACCCTGGCGATGGAACGGATACCAGTTCTGCGTGCGGTACTCGTGCAGCTTGACGATGCGGTCCGGCGGCAACGGCAACAGGGCGCGGAACAGGCTCTGCACGCCAGGCAGGCGCGACGGCCGGCCCGTGAGCAGCAGCACGTCGCAGTCGTACATGTAGACGATCTCGCACAGCGCGCGCAGCGGCCCGCAGATCTCGAGCTTGTTGCCGATGAACAGGTTGTAGATCGCACCGAGATCGAGCGCGACGGGGACCGCCAGCAGATCGAAGCCCTCGATGGCACCGCGCGTCTCGTCACGTACGCCGCGCGAGAAATAACCCAGCACCTTGTCAGTCGGCGGATCGACCTCGGACAGCAGTTCACCGAGCGTGAACTGACGCACACCGGCACCGACGACCGGGTCGTACTGCTCGAACTCCTTGAGCACACGCAGCCCCGCGGGATACATCACCTGCAGCGCCAGCTGTTGACGCAGCACCCCTTCCTGGACGTCGACGGGATCGGCGCCGATGAGGCGTGACAGCAGCGAATCCGGTGCGCTCAGCCCCTGCTCACGCAACGCCGCCGACAAAGCCGGTACGATGGTCTTCTGGATCGCCTGCAGCAGGATATCGTCACCGGCGACCTTGAAGCCGTCGCGGAAACGCTGGCGCGGCTCGATCGGGACGTTGCTGCCCTGGCCCTTGAGCACATAGTCATTGATCACGAGGTCGGTGGTGCCGCCACCGATGTCGATCGACGCGATCGTGAGCTTGTTGGCCTGGCCATGCGGCCGCTTGCGTGCCGCGGCCTTGAAGAATTCGTCGGGGCGGCCGGCGAAATTCATCTTGGTCTCGGTGAACAGGTAGACGATCTGTGCACACGTCGACTCGTCCCATTGCACCAGCACCTTGGGGAACGGTGGCCACGCGGTCACCCCCTCGGCATCGACTGCCGCCTCTTCGGGGTGCCAGCCCATCGCCTTCCACACCAGACCGACGGCGACGCGCATGCGCTCGGCGAAGATCTCGCGCTCGGGCTTGGGCATCGATGGCGGCACGGTCAGGTTCAGCGACTTGAGATGGCGTGCGAAGTTCGAGTTCGGCATCTTCTGTCGCTGCGCCGGGCTGTTGATCTGGCACAGCGCCTGCACCAGCACTTCGGCCAGCATGAAGGTCATCATCGCGCTGCGCGAATAGCGCGGCACGAACACCGGGATGCGCTCATCGTCATTGGCGATCGTGTACAGCGCTTCGCCGAGCTGGTTGATGAGGTTGGAGAACGGCGCCCCCGTCGCGCGCGGTTCGATGTCGTCGCTGGGACTGAACGCGCTGTTGAGGCGCCAGCCGGTGTCGAACTGGTCTTCATCCCACAGGTAACGCTTCGGGCTCGAAATGCCCGTCGCCCCCTCGGTGCCACGCCGGTGCGATGCCAGCCGCGCGGCCTCTTTGCCGACGCGTGCGATGGTCGGCCACATGAAGGCATCCGGGCGCCCGCTCTGGCGTGCCCAGCTGTCCTTGCCGAACGCCGCCTGCGCGAATTCGACGCGGCTCTCGAACGGCTCGGCATACAGGTGCTCCGGCGACGTCAGGTCGCGCAGCTCGAGTTCGTACTTGTCGGTCGGCACCTCCTGGCTCTGCTGCGCATGCTTTTCGATGAGGATGCCGCAGGTGCGCGAGTTGCCTACGTCGAGCACCATGTCGACCTCGATCGCCTTGTCGACATCGCCCGGCGAATTGCTCAGCAGCGTGATCGTCGGCAGCGTGGCGTAGCGGCCGATCAGCGCGAGCACGTTGAGGTAATGTGCATGGTGCGAGAGATTCTCGAGCTCGATCTCGACGTCTTCGGGCGGCAGCTTGAGACGCGTGTCGGCGCCGTCGAGAAACAGCTCACGGATCCAGCCTTCGATCCACGGCAGCTCCCCAAACCAGCCCATCTGGTTACCGCGGTGTGCGAAAGAGAAGGTCGCGCCGGCCTGGACGTCGGCGCGCGTCGGCGCCAGATACTGCATGTCACTGTTGTCGTCGAACACGCTGGTGTCGAACGCCAGCGTGACGCGGTGGGTGTTCTTGTCCGGGTCCTGCCCGTCCTCGACCGTGACCAGGCGGGCGCGTGCCCAGGTCAGCGGACCTTCGGCGAACGAACCGCCGGGCTGAGTGCGCAGTACGGGGATCGGGATCCACACACCGTCGAGCAGCTTGACCGACTCATCGACCGGCACGCTGTACTTCGACTGCACCGCGACGCCGGGGTTGGCCGGGTGCACGAAGCGGTCGTTGCGCTCGTCGTGTTCCAGGCGCGTCAGTGAGCGGTTGGTTTCACGCAGCACGAACTCGCCCGGCAGTTCCTTGCGCAGCGGGATCTTCATGCCGAAGTCGAGGAACTGCACCCCGGTCCCCATGATCAGGGTGACCTTCTCGCGGAAATTTACAAGTCTGGGCAACATGGGTAAGGCCTTGTCCTGTTCTCTTTTTCTTGTGCCGTCATTCGCTGCCTGACGGTTGATCGGCTTGACGTATCTCGACCGGGAAATCACCGCCCGAGGCATAGCGGCCGTTGCACTCGGCCTGGCCGCTACTGCCGACGGCGCAATCGACGGTCGACGGCTCGAACTGCTGGCCGTCGGGGCATTTGATGCGCGTGCGGTCGCTGATCATGAGGCGCTGCTGCGAGATCGACGCGCTCGTGTTGCCCCGGCACACCGAGCCGTCACTGCGGCGCAGCGACACCGTACCCTTGCCGTCCTGGAACTCGTACTCGAGCTGCACCGGGCGACCGCTCTCGTCGATCAGGCCGGAATTCGAGTTCCAACGCCCGTTGAGGAAATCGACGTTGCCGTTCTGCAATGCCTGCGGCGGTATCTGCAGCGGCTGCTCGGTGCCTGGCGGCAACTCGGGCGGCAGCGGCGGCTCCTCGGGTGTCGGCGGCTGCGGTGGCTCGGGCGGCGGCTCGGTTTCTGGCGTGGGCGGCTCCGTGGGAGGTGGCGTTTCCGCCTCCTCGACAGGCGCTGGTGTCTCGTCCGCGACGGGCGGTTCGGTGACGGGCGCGTCGTCGACGGGCACCGCGCCGCCATCCGGCAGGGTGGCGCCATCACGCCCGGGCAGCACATCGACGGGACGCCCCTGGGCATCGTACACGGGCCGCTCGCGCAACTCGGGTTGCAGGTCGCCGCGCGGCAACTCGGGTACCCCCGCCGACGGTAGCGCCAGCGTCGGCACCTCACTGCACGAGCGGTACCAGAACAACAGTGGCAGCAACAGCAACAGGAGCAGCAGCGGCCACAGCCACCACGGCCAGCGCCGGCCTCTGACGGCGGTCTCGGCGACCGGCACGGCTGCAGCCGCCGCCGGCGCCGCGGCGCGTGGCAAGGCCAGCAGCGCCAGCGAATCGACGGTCGACGGCGCATCGTGGCGTCGGAAGCCCCAGAACGTGAGCACGGGCTTGCCGTCGACGAGGTAGACGTGCTGGTCATCGGGGAAGGTCATGACGTGTTGTAGCAGGCGCCCGAACACCTGGCGCTCGCTGTCGGACTCGGCCTGCAGGCGCTGGCCGGCACTCAGCACACGCTCGCGCATGGCCTGCAGCGACTGCAGGGCCTGCGCACGCTCGTCGTCGGTGGCGGCCGTCCAGGGCACGACCGGCCCGTCGTAGGGCGCGTACCAGTCGATCGTGTCGCCGCTATCGTTGCGTTTGGGTACGGCAAAGGTGTCGGCGACATCGGCACCGATCTGGCTGCGCATCGCCACGCGCAGCTGCGTCGCCGACTGGTAAACCGGGTGGCCCACCGCACCGAGTGCAAAGAACTCGCGCAGCGCACCCGACCTCAACAAAGCACCACTCACGTCATCGACTCCCCATTCCTTCGACTGTCGAAGTTACATTTTTTTTGCGGTCCGGCAGAAGGCTTCGGCCCGATCATTTGCGGCAATGGGCCGGCCCCTGGACGTCGCTCGCCGCACGATCGACCATGCTGGCGACGTCGGACGCATTGTTGGCTGTCCACACCCTACCCTTGGTGGCCGCCGCCACGCAATTGCCGGCACCGGTGCCGAGGATATCGACGACATTAATCTTCAGCAGCGGTTTGCGTGCCGCCAGCTGGTGCGCCACGGCACAGGGATCGGCGCCGCAGGTTTCCTTGCCGTCCGAGATCACAACCATGAGCGACGGCTTGTTCACGCCGTCGACCATGCTGCCGGCAACCTGGATACCGCTCGCCAGGGGCGTCTTGCGGTACGGCGTGATGGCGTTTATGTCACGCAGCAGGCGGCTGCGCTGCCCGGGCGAGTAAAAGCCCACCTTCTCGGCCTGCGGGCAATTCTTCACCAGTACCAGTCCGACGTCGACGTCCTCGGGCAGACCCGCGACGACCCGCCGTGTCGCCTGCTTCGCCACGTCGACACGTTTTTCCATATTACTGAACTGGCTCTCGATCGCCTGCTCGGCGAGTTGCGGGTTGAGCATCAGGAACGGCGACTGCTGCACGACACGGCGCCGGATCTCCTCGTCGGGGATCAGCGGGTATTTCATGCTGCCCGAGGCGTCGAACACCAGCACCATGTCGGGCGCCTGTTCCTTGGGACGTTCGCCGGGACACAACTCGCTCGTCTGCGGTGGCGGCGGTTCCGGTTTCGGCGCCGGCTTGGGCTTGTTGCATTCCTTGAGCCGTGGCGCCATGTCGGCCTTGAGTTTCTGGTAGCCCGGCAGTTCGGCGTCTGCGGCCTGCAGCTTGCTGCCAAAAGCCTTAAGCTTACCGCAGTCGTCTTTCACGCTATCGAATTCGCGCTGCAGATCCTGCATGCGGCACGCACCCAGTGCAGCGTCCAGCTCGTCGCGCACCGCCGGCAATTCGGGCGCGTCGGGATACTCGGGGCTCGCCAGCTGCCCCTGCAGCTGCTGCAGCGCCGTGCAATCCCCGCGTGCCGCGTCGAGCAGCGCGCGGTAATCGGGACGCCGGCACTCGTGCAACGCAGCATCGATGTCACGCCGCACGCCGGCGAGCGCGTCGGTCACCACGACGTCGGGTGCGGCGAGCTCGCCGGCGAGCACGGCGAGGCGATCACAATCGCCGCGCGCTTCATCGAACAGCGCACGGTAGTCGGGCGCGCGGCAGACCGCGAGTTGTCGTTGCAGTTCGCTGCGCACCGTTTCGAGACCTGCGGCCTCGGCGGGTGACAGCTGTCGCAGCCGATCGTCGAGTGCAGCGAGACGCTCGCAGTCACCGTTCGCCGCGGCGAGCAATGCCGCGTAATCGGGTGGCGGTGGCGTGACGACGGGCGGCGGCGCAGGCTCGCGCAGTACCAGCCACCAGTACAACAATGCGCCGACGGCGAGCGCAGCCAGCGCGAGCAGGAGCCACAGCCACGGAAAGCCACGTCGTGGCGCCGTGTCCGCCACCACGGCCGGCACTGGGCGAGACGGGTCGAGATGTCCCCAGAACGTCAGTACGGGCTGGCCCCCGATGACGTAGACGTTGTCGTCGCAGGGATAGCGCACGGCGTTGCGCAGCGCATCGGCGAGATGCGCAGAAGCGGGGTCGACGCGCGCGAGGTTGTCAGCCAGCGTGCGCACCGAGCCGACACGATCGGCCAGCAGTTGCCTCGCCTGCGCCTGTTCGTCCGCGGGCAGCGAACCCAGCAGGGTCGGCTGTCCGGCAAGATCGCTGTACCACTCGACTTCGCCGGTGTCGGCCACACGCCGCGGCGCCGCGAGCAGCGAACCCGTGACCGCCGGCAGATGACGACGGATCACGCCGATCAGCGCGGCGTGCTCGTTCAGCGGGTCGCCGCTCCCCGTCACGGGCCGGAACTGCTTACCGGGGAGTCGGGCTATCCGAACGCTGCTGGGCATGTCGTTTCCTTGCTGCTGACCGCCGTCGCACGACCATCGCCGCGCATGCGCTGTACACGCCGGCGACCGGGTGAAGTTCCCGCGATTGAGCTACGCGCCGTGCACGATGTCAACCGCGCGCTGACGACCTCTGCATACGCAGCGACGACGGCGCGGCGCAGGTTCAGCGTGCGCACGCGAGTTCGAAAGGCGCCGTGATGCGCGCCTCGGCGACGGCGTGTGCGAGGTCTTCGGCGGAGTCCGGCTGGTAGACCCTGCCGCCCAGGGTTTCGGCAACGCAGGCGGACGATGTCTCCGGGCCCAGCTTGACGACGTGTGCCGCCAACCAGGGTTTGTGCTGCTTGATCTCGCGCGCGACGGCACACGGATCAGCACCGCACTGCTCGACGCCATCGGTGATCAGGATGATCAGACCCGGCTGCTGTTCGCGCGTGCCATCGAGCATGTCGGCCGCCCTGCGCAGGCTGGCGGCGATCGGCGTGCCGCCCTGTGGCATGAGTCCCGCCACCAGGTCGCGCAGCGGCCCACGGTCACCGCCGGCGTGCGCATACTGCGCGGCGATCGTGTCGCAATCGGAGAACGCCACCATGCCGAGCGCCACGTCGGCCGCAATGTCGCCGACCAGCTGCGTCACCAGCGGCCTCGCCACGGCCATGCGTTGCGGGCCGTACTGCGTGACCTTGTCCGGGTAGTTGTCCCGCACCCACAGCTCGAGCGCCGGGAATCGCGTGTCATCGCCGCGCTGGCCCGCGCCGAACAACTGTGCGAGTTGGTTGAAGCCGGCCTGCACCTGCTGGCGTTGCTCGTGGGCGAGGCGGTTGTTGTGGTACAGGTCGTTGATCGCGTTGAGTTCGGCGGCCGGCATGTTGAGCGGATACGCCATGCTGCCGGAGTTGTCGTAGACGATCACGGTCGGTGGCGCGACGATCTTTTCCTGCGCACAGTACTGCGTTGCGGTGACCGGCCCGTCGATCACGGGGACACCGGCCTGCCATGCGTACCAGGCCACCAGCGCCAGTGCGGCGAGCGCGAGCAGGCCCAGCAGCCCGCGTTTCCAGGGCACGCCGGCGGATGTCGCAACGACAGTGCCCGGCGCCGCAGCCGCTGTCCGGCGATCGGCATGGCCCCAGAACGTGATAACCGGCTGTCCGCCGATCACGTAGACACGACTGTCGTCCGGAAACGAAACCGCGGCCCGCAACCACGCCGCGGGCAACTCGCCCGCCGGCAGCCGATCGGCGAGCGCACGCACCGCAGCGACGCGGTCTGCCAACAGCGCCCGCGCTCGTGCCTGTTCATCGGCGCCGAGATCGTCGAGGCGCACCGGCTGCCCGGCGAGATCGCTGTACCACTCGATGTCGCCACTGTCGCCGACGCGCCGTGGCATGGCGAGCAACGAGGCCCCCACGGCCGGCAGATGACGCCGAATCAGCGCCGCGAGTTCGGCGTGGCGGTCGAGCAGGTCGACATCGTCACACACGGCGTGTAAGCCGGCCGACGACGATCGCGTGATACGCAACTGGGCCGGCATGTCACGCCACCCGCGGCATCGTGTTGCAATGCATAGTCAGTACGCGCTCAGCCACCGGCCGTCGACCCTTGTTCGATGCGGTTCAGGATCACGGCCTCGTTGTGTCCCACCGACGTCGCGCGGATGTAATCCGAACAGCCGTCGCGGCGGTTGCAGCGTGAGATGAGGACTTCACGAAACACGCGCACGGCGCTGCGCCGGCTACCGTCGTCGCTCACCTCGATGACGTAACGGTCACGCCACTTGTGCAGCGGCGGACCCTGCTCGCTCAGTGCGCGCTGGCGGTCGACGAAGGCCGTGCGCAATTGCCCTGCGCCGCGGTCCGCGTGCGCGAGCGTGTAACCCAGTGCTGGCAGCAGTCTCGCCGCTTTGTCATACGCCTGTCGCTTCGACATGGCGTAGCGGCGGCAGTAGACCGCCGACGTCGGCAGTTGCGCGTAGCCCATGCCGGAAAGCATCGCCTGCATGCCCGTGCCGCCCGGTGTTGCGAGTCCGGCCTCGAAGCCGGCCGCCGCACCCTCGCGCGATGCCGACCCCCAGGTCGTGAGGTAGTACTCGGTGATGAAATCGCGCGTGGTGTCGGCGCGTGCGAGGTTCTGGCAACCGCGCAGCAGCGGCCCCTCGCCGTCGGCCGCATCGCTGCGCACGAGCGGTGCGCCCGGTCCCGTACCGCATCCCGACAGCACCGCGATCAGGCACGGCAGCAGCCAACGCAGCATCATGTGAATCCTCCCTCCCTGGCCAGCCCGCAGACACGGCGCGTGCACGTCCACGCTCGGGGTGGCATCGCTTCACGCGTCGCCGGCCATTGTAACGGACACGACCACGCTGCGGGCCGGCACCACCGGCGAGGTACGGACACCGCACACCGCGTCGCGTCAAAGACCGCGTACGATCCGGTACACGCCGTTGCCGTTATCATTGAGTGAAGACCGTGCGTGTCGGCAAGCGGGAGAAACACCGTGTCGGGCAAACAGAACCAGCTGATCGATACCAATCCGCTCGACGAATACCAGTTCGTCGGTCACAACGGCGACCGCATCACGCTGCATGCCTCGCCGCTGCTGGCGACGCTGGCACGTTTCGCCGGTGCCGACGCAGCGAAGTTCTTCGCCCTCCCGGTGTTCAACGAGCGGCGCACACACGTGAGCTGGTACAGCCAGCGCAGCGGTGCGCTCGAGGCCTTCTGGGAAATGCCCGACGACCGCCAGGAGGCCGTGCTAGGCAGCCTCGAGGCCGCCGCGGCCGATATCAACGCCGCGACCGCCAAGCTCGGCCGCACCGACGCCAGCGAATCGGGCAGCTACCAACATCTGCTGCCGCTGCTGCTGAATTTCCCCGAGCCGGTCGAATACCACCTCTATGTCGTCGACGGCCTGCCCGTGGCGACACATTGGGGCATGAACAAGCAGCTGCGCAGCGATGCCAGGGATACCCTGACGCCGTTCATCACGCAGTGGCGCGAGCGCATCGCACTGCGCCGCCGCCAGGCCGAAGAGGCGGCACGCAATGACGCCAAGGAACAGTCCTTTCTCGCCCGCCTGCTCGGTGCCGGCGCACGCAGCGGTGCCGTCGACGTGTCCCTGATCTGGAACGACAAGAACGATCTCGATCTGCACGTCGACTGCCCCAATGGACGCACCTTGAACTTCACCAACAAGGTGGAATGTGGGGGAATTCTCGATATCGATCGCAACGCACATGCCAACGCACTGACCGACCAGCCGGTCGAAAACATCGTCTGGACCAGCGCACCGACGTGCAAGGGTCGCTATACGGTCTACGTACATTTCTTCCGCCAGCACGCCGGCCAGCCGGACAGCAGCCCGTTCACACTGCGCATCAAGCAGGGGGCGAAGACGCAGTACGTCGAATCGAGCGTCGGCAGCGGCGAGCGTCGCCAGGTGGCTGCCTTCGACATCTGAGAAATGCCCGCCGCGAGCGACACTGCGCACTAAGTTAGTGCGCTCGCGTGGAGCGCCGGATTTGCATCCGCGCGCGCAATCCCGACAATAGTGACACCGTCGGCAGCATGGCCGACCAACCACGAAGTGCCCGTTTCGGGCCCCGCGACGGGAGTAGCATGGGCGAGACGACATCCGGCAAGTACCTGCTGCTGGTCAGTGTGCATGGCCTGATCCGCGGCCACGACCTCGAGCTCGGCCGCGACGCCGACACCGGCGGTCAGACCAAGTACGTGGTCGATCTCGCGCGCGCACTCGCCAAACGTGACGACATCGCCCGCGTCGATCTGGTCACGCGGCGCATCGTCGATGCGCACGTCAGCGATGACTATGCGCAGCCGATCGAGCCGCTGAGCGACAAGGCGCGCATCGTGCGCATCGACGCCGGCCCACAGGAATACATCGCCAAAGAGAAGTTGTGGGACCACCTCGACAGCTTCACCGACAATCTGGCGACCTGGCTGCGCAGTGAACCGCAGCCGCCCGACCTGGTGCACAGCCACTATGCCGACGCGGGCTATGTCGGTGTGCGCCTCGCCCACCTGCTCGGCATCCCGTTGATCCACACCGGGCACTCGCTGGGTCGCGACAAGCGCAAGCGCCTGCTCGCGCGCGGACTCACACGCGAGGCCATCGAGCAGACCTACAACATCGAGCGCCGCATCAATGCCGAGGAAGAGGTCCTGGCCAATGCCGATCTCGTGATCACCAGTACACACAACGAGATCGAGGAGCAGTACGGCCTTTACAACTACTACGATCCGCAGCGCATGGTGGTCATACCGCCCGGCACCGATCTCGAGCAGTTCCACCCGCCGCGGGCGGGCGAGCACATCCCGTTCGCCGACCAGGTGGCGCGCTTCCTCAACGATCCCGAAAAACCGCTCGTACTGGCCCTGTCGCGCCCCGACGAACGCAAGAACATCATCACGCTGATCGAGGCGTTCGGCGAATCTCAGGCGTTGCGTCATGCGGCCAATCTGCTGATCGTCGCCGGCAACCGCGAAGACATCCGTGACATGGATACCGGCGCACAGGGCGTGCTGACCACCATCCTGATGTCGATCGATCTGTACGATCTCTACGGTTGTGTCGCGATCCCGAAGAATCACCGTGCCGACGAAGTGCCCGATATCTACCGTCTCGCCGCACAGCGCCGTGGCGTGTTCATCAATCCCGCGCTGACCGAGCCGTTCGGCCTCACGCTGCTCGAAGCCGCGGCCAGTGGCCTGCCCATCGTCGCGACCGAGAACGGCGGCCCCGTCGACATCATCGGCAACTGCGACAACGGTAAACTCGTCGACCCGCTCGATCGCGAGGCGATCGCCGATGCCCTGCTGCAACTGCTGCGCGACAAAGGGGCGTGGGCACGCGCCTCGCGCAATGGCCTCGAAGGCGTGCGTCGTCACTATGCATGGGCAGCGCATGCCGACACCTACATGCAGAAGACCGGCGCCCTCGCCACGGGCGACCTTGCCGCACAGGCACAACAACCCGCGGCGCGTGCCGTGCGCTATCGCGACCGTGCAATCTTTACCGACCTCGATCTCAACCTGATCGGCAACCCGAGCGCATTGCAGCGGTTCGCGCAGGTGATCCGCGACAACCGCCGCTGCGTGACCTTCGGCATCGCCACCGGTCGTCGCATCGATTCGGCACTGGCGCTGATGAAGAAGCACGGCGTGCCCTCGCCCGACGTACTCATCACCAGCCTCGGCACGCGCATCCACTACGGGCGCAACCTGACCGAGGACCATGTCTGGGCGAACCACATCGACCACGATTGGAACCCGAAGCAGATACGCCGCCTGCTCGACGACCTGCCCGGGCTCAAACTGCAACCCAAGAAGGAACAGGGTGCGGCGAAGATCTCGTACTACTACGACCCACGCAATGCGCCAGCCGTCGACGCGATCATCAAACTGTTGCGCCAGCACGAGCTCACGGCCAATGTGATCAGCGCGTACGGCCAGTTCCTCGACGTGCTGCCGTCGCGAGCCTCCAAGGGCCAAGCATTGCGTTATGCAGCCCAGCTTCTCGATATTCCGCTCGAGCACATCCTCGCGGTCGGCGGTTCCGGTGCCGACGAGGACATGATGCGCGGCAACACGCTCGCCGTCGTCGTCGCCAACCGCCACCACGAAGAGCTGTCGAAGCTCGTCGATCAGGAGCGTATCTACTTCGCTTCGCAGCCGCACGCGCTCGGCATCCTTGAAGCCATCGACCACTACGACTTCTTCCGCAGCTGCGAGGTGCCGCGCGAGCATGCCTGAGCGACTGCTGATCTGTACCGACCTCGACCGTACGCTGATCCCGAACGGCCCACAGCCGGAGTCGCCGGGGGCACGTGAGTGTTTCTATCGGTTGGCCTCACGGGCCGAAGTCACGCTGGCTTACGTCTCCGGCCGTCACCGCGCGCTCGTGCAGCGCGCGATCGCGAACTATCGATTGCCGCAACCCGACTTCGTGATCGGTGACGTCGGCACGACGATCTACCACGTCGGCGCCAGCAACGACTGGCAGCGCCAGGCCGATTGGGAGGCCCACATCGCCGAAGACTGGCATGGCCGCAACCACGCCGACATCAAGGCGCTGCTCATCGACCTGCCCGCCTTGCGCGTCCAGGAAGGCAGCAAGCAGAACGCCTACAAACTCAGCTACTACGTACCGCTGCACTATGATCAGGCGAGCCTGTCGCAGGACATCGAGCGCCGGCTGCAACAGCACGGCATCGCCGCGCGCCAGATCTGGAGCGTCGACGAACCGGCCGGCATCGGATTGCTCGACGTCACGCCCGCGCGCGCATCCAAGTACCACGCCGTCGAAGCACTCATGCATACGCGCGGATTCGACGTCACCAACACGGTGTTCTGCGGCGACAGTGGCAACGATCTCGAGGTGCTGGCAAGCCCCCTGTGCGCGGTACTGGTCGCCAACGCGCAGCCACAGGTGCGCAAGACCGCGCTGCAGCTCGCCGCGGCCGGCGGCCATGCCGACCGCTTGTACGTTGCGCAGGGCGGTTACCGCGGCATGAACGGCAATTACAGCGCCGGCATGCTCGAAGGCATCGCGCACTACTTTCCTGGCATCGAGACATGGCTCGATGCGCCCGCTCTGCAAGGTTTCTCATGAATCCACAACACCCGTGCATCTTCGGCGAGGTGCTGTACGACCATTTTCCCGATGGCCAGCGCGTGCTCGGTGGTGCACCGTTCAACGTCGCCTGGCACCTGCAGGCGTTCGGTCAGGCACCGCGCTTCGTCAGTCGCGTCGGCCACGATGCCGAGGGTGACGCGATCCGCGCCGCCATGGACGACTGGGGCATGGATACCGCCACGCTGCAGACGGACGAACACTTGCCCACCGGACGCGTAACAGTCAGCTTCGACGACGGCGAGCCCGCATACGACATCGTCCACCCGTGCGCCTACGACGCCATCGCCGCGCCCGACCTCGCTGCGCCGAGGCTGCTGTACCACGGCAGCCTCGCCGTCCGCGACGCCCTCTCACGTGACAGCCTGCGTGCACTGACGGATCGCGGACCCGGCACGCTGTTCCTCGACGTCAACCTGCGCCCGCCGTGGTGGGACCGCTCCAGCGTCGAAGCGCTGCTGGCGAATGCCGACTGGGTCAAGCTCAATACCGATGAACTCGACCGCCTGCACAATCAGCCCGGCGCACCCGAGTCCTTCATCGCACGCCACGACCTGCGCGGTCTCGTGCTCACCCATGGCGCTGCAGGCGCCGAGATCATCACCGCCGATGGCGCCCGCTTCCATGCGGCCCCTGAACCGGCGACCGAGGTCGTCGATACGGTCGGCGCGGGCGATGCGTTCGCATCGGTGGTCATCCTCGGCCTGCTCAGCGACTGGCCGCTCGACCTCACGTTGCAGCGTGCACAGACATTCGCATCGCACATCGTCGGCCGTCGCGGCGCGACCGTTGGCGATGCGGCGTTCTATCAGCGATTCATCGAAGAATGGGCATTGCGCGCCTGAGGTTGTAAAGGCAGATTCATGTACGAACAGGTCTCACACTCGCTCCTCAACAAGATCCTCGACGAACTCAAGCCGGATATCCGACGCCGTGATCTGCGCCATTTCTATACGCGTCTCGGTGCCAATTTCTACGCGCTGTACTCGCTGTTCCATCATCTCTATGGGCGGCGCGACGATTTCGAGGCGCAGATGGTGCGCCTGGTCGAGGTCATGGCGGCGCGCTACATCGAGCGCCCGGCCGAACTCAAGCGCCTCGACATCGCGCGCGAAGCCGATCACGACTGGTTCCTGAGCCAGCAGTGGGTGGCCATGGCGCTGTATGCCGATGGCTTCGCCGGTGATCTCAAGGGCCTGAAGTCGCACCTGTCCTATCTGCAGGAACTCGGCGTCAACATGGTCCACATCATGCCGATCCTCGAGTGCCCCAAGGGCGCGAGCGACGGCGGCTACGCCGTGAGCAATTTCCGCGACATCGACGAGCGCGTCGGCTCGTTGGTCGACCTGCAGGAGTTGTCGCGCGCGATGCGCAAACGCGAGATGCTGCTGACGCTCGACGTGGTCGTCAACCACACCTCGGACGAGCACGCCTGGGCACAACGCGCACGCGCCGGCGACAAACGCTACCAGGAGTACTACTACACTTTCGATACGCGCGACGTGCCGGACATGTTCGAAGAGTCCTTGCCGGAAATCTTTCCCGAAACCTCACCGGGTAACTTCACCTACGACGAGCAGATGCAGCGCTGGGTGATGACGGTATTCAACAGCTACCAGTGGGACCTGAATTACAGCAATCCCACGGTGTTCATCGAGATGCTCGACATCATCCTGTTCTGGGCCAACGAAGGCGCCGACATCCTGCGTCTTGATGCCGTTGCCTTCCTGTGGAAGAAGATCGGCACCACGAGCCAGAACGAGCGCGAGGCACACCTCGTGCTGCAGCTCATGAAAGACTGCAGCCAGGTCACTGCGCCCGGCGTGCTGTTCATCGCCGAGGCCATCGTCGCACCAATCGAAATCATCAAGTACTTCGGCGAAGACGCTGTGATCGCGAAAGAGTGTGAGATCGCCTACAACGCCACCTTCATGGCATTGCTGTGGGAATCGGTTGCGACCAAGAATGCCAAACTGCTCGACCAGGGCATCCGCAGCTTGCCCGACAAACTCGATCGCGCGACCTGGCTCAACTACGTTCGTTGCCACGACGACATCGGCCTCGGCTTCGACGACGCCGACATCGTCAAGGCCGGCTACGATCCGCTCGCCCATCGGCGCTTTCTCGTCGAATGGTTCACCGGCAGCTATCCCGGTTCGCCTGCGCGCGGACAACCGTTCGGCGTCAACGAGAAAACGGGCGATGCGCGCATCTCCGGCTCGCTGGCATCGCTCGTCGGCCTCGACGCGGCCGTCGAGCAGAACGATGAGGTCGCAATCCAGCAGAGCATCGACCTCATCCTGCTGCTGCATAGCATGATCATGTCGTTCGGTGGCCTACCGTTGCTCTACTACGGCGACGAGATCGGCACGCTCAACGATTGCACCTTCATGCAGGACGAAACCAAGGCCAAAGACAACCGCTGGATGCACCGACCGGTCATCGACTGGGAGAAAGCCGAGCAACGCAAGCGTCACGGCACCGTCGAGGCGCGCATATTTGGCGGCCTTCAGCGCATGATCGCCGTCCGCAGGAGCACGACAGCGTTCGCCGACTACAACAACCGTGTACTACTCGACACCCAGAACCCGCACCTGTTCGCCTTCATGCGCACGAATCCGTTCGTCAACACCGACCGCGTGCTCGTCGTCGGCAACTTCGACGCATCACCGCAATCGCTGGCGCTAAGTGACCTCAGCAACCGCGGCAATTTCGAATACGGACAGCTGCGCGATCTGCACTCCGGTGAAGCGCCGAAACAATTCGCGGATCAGCTTGTCGTGCCACCCTTCCGCTTCTACTGGCTTACTGACCAGCGCATGTACTGAACACGGATTAGCTGAAGCAGGCGCGGATGCGTTATCCGCGTCCACCGCGCACCCGCACTAACACGGCATAGGTGAGCGCGAATGCGATCACACAGAAGGTCAGCGGGCCAGCCAAGCCAGTAGTGTTGCCCTCGGCGCGTATGGAATAGACGAGCAGCGCCGTACCCGTCGCCAAGGTGACGAACAGCGGCAAGCGCAACCAGCCCGCGACCACGGGCAGCACCGCGATCGCCCCCACTGCGGTACCGAGCAGACCGATCGGATACAGCGTGCGCACAGCAAACGCCAGCGTTCGTCCAAGCAGGGTGACATCACCCGCCAACCCGCCGTAGACGATCGCCAGTAGCACGAACGCC
This sequence comes from Gammaproteobacteria bacterium, assembly GCA_020445205.1. Lineage (GTDB taxonomy): Bacteria > Pseudomonadota > Gammaproteobacteria > Chromatiales > Chromatiaceae > Thiosocius. The sequence goes on along the minus strand of JAGRHA010000085.1, from coordinate 360 downwards.
AACGCAACGACGGCCAGCGGCGACACCACGATCGCCAACAAGGTGCGCGCGATGGATTCATGCGACATCGCCGCCCTTCCCTGGACCGTCCGCACCTAGGATGGCGAAAACCATTGCACGGTGACCTACTCCGTACATCGAGTTATCGACGCGTGTGCCCATGTGCCTCGAACCGCGGCCCGCGGTCGGCCACGCGCCCATCGGATCAGTCGACAACGAACAGCTTCGCACCCATGGCCGTCGAGGATCGGTGTGGTTCGGCATTATCGGCGACCTGGTAACTCATCCCCGGTGTCAACGTGAAGACGCGGCCATCCGCGAGTTCGGTGCGCAGCTCGCCTTCGAGACACAGCAGTATGT
>JAGRHA010000084.1 GCA_020445205.1 Gammaproteobacteria bacterium | reverse complement strand
TCACTTCGGATACGCACAGGCGCTCGCGAGCGTCCTGGAAGTCGATGCGAACCTTGACCACAAGTCAGGCGAAGGCATTCCGCCGCATCACCGGCAGCTGGTTGCGACGCTGCTGGCGTTCATCCTTTCGAACATGGAAGAACGCGCGGAGGCTGAAGCTGAGCCCGACGACTCACCGGGAAGCGACGACGACTGAACGCACAGCCCCGGCCAAGCGCCGGGGCGTATGTCTGGTACTATTCAAGCGGGCCCGATGCACTGGATGGCATCAATTGCCCTGAAGGGAAGTCTTGGACCCTAACGCCCGCCTCGTGCGGGCGTTTTCGTTGGCTGATGGTCACCAGTTGCCCAAAGCAAAAACCCAGGCGCGTGGCCTGGGTTCGTGTCACTTACAAGCGGTTTCGTCTTGGTTGGCGCTTGGTGGGGCTGCCAGCCTTAAGACTCTGTAAGTGATTGATTTATATATATGTCTGGCTCCCCCGGTTGGATTCGAACCAACGACCAACGGATTAACAGTCCGCTGCGCTACCGCTGCGCCACAGGGGAATAATGGCGAGCGCGAAGTCTACGTTTTTGCGACGCTTTTTGTCAACATCGGAAGGTCCTGGACGGCGTCTTGCGGACACCTCCAGGAACCCCGCTCGTCAACGGCAATCGATACGCCGGCCACTCGGCAGGCGCTTGTCGACACGCGCCCGGCCACTGCCGTAAAGCACCACGGCGCGATAGGCGGAAGGATCGTCGCCCTGGCAGACGCTGAGCGTGGTATTGGTGGTCCAGGCCGCGCCGTCCGGGCGGAAGCTGATCTCGGGCCGCCCCGCGGTGCTGTGCAGGCGCATGCCTGTGGGCTGTGCACCGCGGATCTGCAACAGGTCTTCCGTAGTGCCGCGCGCACCGTCGCTGTCGCGATCGACAAAGATCAGGTAGCCCTGCTGCCAGCCGTAGGGGTTGCCACTGCAGCTCGTGCCGTCGTCGCTGGGACACAGGCCGATGCGGCGATTGCGCGTTACGGCCGTGCTGCGCGCGTAACGCAGGTCCGTCAGCAGGCTGTTGGCGGCGGCGGTGATCCGGTTGCGGCCTGCCAGATCGCTCCAGCTCGGTATGAGCACGGCCAGCGAAATGCCGATGACGGCGACGCTCGCGATCAGTTCGATGAGGGTGACGCCGCGCATCGCGCGACAGGAACGGTTTTCGACATCCATGTCGTCGGCCTCCTTGCCGTAGCGGTGGGCCCGATCCTTGGGCCCATCGTGGGTTGGTAGAGCTATGTCAGGCGATCATTGGCCGATCACCCGCTCGATACGATCGAGTGCCTTTTCCAGATTCTCCATGCTGGTGGCGATCGAGATGCGTGCGTGGCCGCCGAGGCCGAAGGCGGTGCCGGGCACCAGCGCCACACCGGCGTGAACGATCAGGTGTTCGGCGAGCTGCAGATCGTCGTTGATGCCCTCCATGGCGTCGATCATGCCTTTGACCGACGGGAAGACATAGAACGTACCGTCGGTCGCCAGGCACTCGATGCCCTGCATGCCGTTGAGGCGCTCGACGACGTAGTCGTGGCGCTTCTTAAACTGGATCAACATCTCGCCAATGCAGTCCTGCGGGCCGTTGAGTGCCGCTTCAGCCGCATATTGCGAGATCGATGTCGGGTTCGACGTGCTCTGCGACTGGATCTTCTTCATCGCCTTGATGATGTCCGCCGGACCGCCCGCGTAACCGATACGCCATCCCGTCATCGAGTAGGCCTTCGACACACCGTTCAGCACCAGCGTGCGATTGGCGAGATCGGGGCAGGCGTTGAGGATGTTGACGAACGGCTCGTCGAGATTCCAACGGATGTGCTCGTACATGTCGTCGCTGGCGATCGCGACCTTCGGGTATTCGCGCAGGACCTCGCCGAGTGCGCGCAGCTCGTCTGCGGTGTAGGCCATGCCGGTCGGGTTCGACGGGCTGTTGATCACCACCAGACGCGTCTTGTCGGTCAGCGCACCGCGCAGTTGCGCCGGCGTCATCTTGAAATGCTGTTCCGCGCCGGCATGCACGAGGACCGGTTCGCCACCGGCCAGGATCGACATGTCGGGATACGACACCCAGTACGGCGCCGGGATGATGACCTCGTCGCCCGGGTCCAGTATCGCCTGCGCCAGGTTGTAGAAGCTCTGTTTGCCACCGCACGACACCAGGATCTGCTCGGGTGCGTAGTCGAAGCCGTTGTCGCGCTGGAACTTGGTGATGATCGCCTGCTTGAGGCCGGGCGTGCCGTCGACGGCCGTGTACTTGGTTTTGCCGTCGGCGATCGCCTTGCGCGCCGCTTCCTTGATGTGCTCGGGCGTATCGAAATCGGGTTCGCCGGCACCCAGGCCGATCACGTCTTTGCCGGCGGCCCGCAACTCGGCGGCGCGCGCGGTGATGGCAAGGGTAGGGGAAGGCTTGACGGCCTGTACGCGGCTGGAAAGCTTGATGCTCATGTCGGGCTCAACCGGTCTCTCGGAAAACTGAACTCAGGAACGTTTCACTGACTTGGTATCATAACGGATTGACTCGTCGCCGATCAGCAAATTTATGGCAGAAAAACCGTTCCAGCTGCACAGCCGTTTCGAACCGGCCGGGGACCAGCCGACCGCGATCGCGCGGCTGGTCGAGGGCCTGCATGATGGCGAGGCCGGGATGACGCTGCTCGGGGTGACTGGCTCGGGCAAGACCTTCACCATCGCCAACGTCATCGACGAGGTACAGCGGCCGACGATCATCCTCGCGCCGAACAAGACCCTGGCCGCTCAGCTGTACGGCGAATTCCGCGACTTCTTCCCCGACAACGCGGTCGAGTACTTCGTGTCGTACTACGACTACTACCAGCCCGAGGCCTATGTGCCGTCATCGGACACCTTCATCGAGAAGGACGCATCGGTGAACGAGCATGTCGAACAGATGCGACTGTCGGCGACCAAGGCCTTGCTCGAGCGCCGCGATGTCATCGTCGTCGCCACCGTGTCGTCGATCTACGGCCTCGGCGACCCGCGTCTGTACCTGAAGATGATGCTGCACATCTCGCGCGGTGAGCGCATCGATCAACGCGCCGTCCTGCGACGGCTCGCCGAGCTGCAATACAAGCGCAATGACATGGAACTGGCGCGCGGTACCTACCGCGTGCGCGGCGAGCTCATCGACATCTTTCCCGCCGAATCCGACGACGAGGCGGTGCGTGTCGAACTGTTCGACGACGAGATCGAAAGCATTTCGCTGTTCGATCCGCTGACCGGCGAAGTGCTGCGCCGCGTGCCGCGCTACACGGTCTACCCGAAGACGCACTACGTGACACCGCGCGAGACGATTCTGGAGGCGGTCGAGGCGATCAAGGTCGAACTCAAGGAGCGCCTCGAACACCTGCTCGAGGTGAACAAGCTGGTCGAGCATCAGCGCCTGCAGCAGCGCACCCAGTTCGACCTCGAGATGATGGTCGAACTCGGCTATTGCTCCGGCATCGAGAACTACTCGCGCTATCTTTCGGGCCGTGCGCCGGGCGAGGGCCCGCCGACCTTGTTCGATTACCTGCCCGATGACTCGCTGCTGGTCGTCGACGAGTCGCACGTGACGATCCCGCAGCTTGGCGGCATGTACCGCGGCGACCGCTCGCGCAAGGAGACGCTGCTCGAATACGGCTTCAGCCTGCCGTCGGCACTCGACAACCGGCCACTGCGCTTCGACGAGTTCGAGAAGCTCGCGCCGCAGACGATCTATGTCAGCGCGACGCCGCGCGATTATGAGCGCGAGCACTCGGGGGCGATCGTCGAGCAGGTCGTGCGCCCGACCGGGCTCGTCGATCCCGAGATCGAGGTGCGGCCAGCCACCACCCAGGTCGACGACCTGTTGTCGGAGATCGGGGAGCGCACGGGCATGGGTGACCGTGTGCTGGTCACGACCCTGACCAAGCGCATGGCCGAGGATCTCACCGACTACCTGCTCGAACATGGCGTGCGTGTGCGCTATCTGCACTCCGACATCGACACCGTCGAACGCGTCGAGATCATTCGCGATCTGCGCCTCGGTGAATTCGATGTGCTCGTCGGGATCAACCTGCTGCGCGAGGGCCTCGATATGCCCGAGGTGTCGCTGGTCGCCATTCTCGATGCCGACAAGGAAGGTTTTCTGCGCTCCGAGGGCTCGCTGATCCAGACCGTCGGCCGCGCGGCGCGCAACGTGCGCGGCAAGGCCATCATGTACGCCGATCGGGTCACGGGTTCGATGCAACGCGCGATCGACGAGACCGAACGCCGGCGCGCGCGACAGTTGGAATTCAACGCGCAACACGGCATCACGCCGAAGACCGTGGAGAAGAACGTCGCCGACATCATGGAGGCCGCGTATCCAGGCGCCCCGTCGACCGCCAAACGCTACGCGAAGGTCGCCGAACAGACGGTCGAATACGCCGCCATGACACCGGCGCAGATGAGCAAACGGATCAAGGAGCTGGAGAAGCAGATGTACCAGCACGCCAAGAATCTGGAGTTCGAGGACGCCGCGCGGCTGCGCGATCAGCTCAAGGAGTTGCAGGGCCGCGGCCTCGTCGCCTGAGCGGCCCGACATGCGCCGTTTCGCAGGGCTTGCTATCGGGTCGCGTGTTTGGGTATAGTCCGCGTCCTGCTTTGCAGGCGCGTAGCTCAGTTGGTTAGAGCACCACCTTGACATGGTGGGGGTCGGTGGTTCGAGTCCACTCGCGCCTACCAATATGTTCCTGATGATTCAGGCAGAAGAACGGACCCCAAAAGGGTCCGTTTTTCGTTTCTGGCAGGGTTACGCGTCTAGCGCATTCACGCACGCGGTGTCGGTGCGATCAGCAATGGAAGATGCGGCTGCGCGGCATTGGCGCTCCGCGCTGGTTGGCGCGGGCGTCGGTACGAAAATCCAGCCGTCAGGTGACTGCCGATGGGCCTGTCGCGGCGTCGGCAAAGGCTGATCGCCGCGTTGCTGTTGCCTTGCCGGTGCCGTCCATAAGGCGTTGAGCCTGTCGCAGCATGGGGATGGGATAGAAGCAGCACCCTGGAAGCCTTCCGTGTCGCGCGAACAGGTCCGCGGCACGACTCAGGACGGCGTTGTCTGCACTTCGGCAGGGCGCAATGCCTGCCATGTCGCCTCCCAGAGATCGTCCAACGCCCCCGGCAGCGGTTTCAGAACCACGCCGTCGAGGCGCAGGGAGATCATGCGCAGGGCGGGGCCGTAGGCGAGTGAAGCCGCGACCCACGAATCCATCTCGCGCACCTCGCCCCGCTGCATACCCCGGATGATGATGTCACGCATCTTCACGAACGGTTGCGACGAACAGATGTCGGGCTCATCGACGAGGAATTCGCGGTGTCTGGCATTCAGGATGTAGCCGACTTTCTCCGGATCGGACTCCGTGAGCGCGAACATCGCCGCAACGACGGCACGCGCCTGATCATGCGCACCCTCCGCGGTACGCGCCACGTCGTCGACCATGGTTTCCATTTCACCGAGCAGATCGTCGTACAGCGCCTGGGCGATGGCCTCTTTGCCGGCAAAATAGTTGTAGATCGACCCCATACTGACGGCCGCGGCGCCCTGGATGTGATGGATCGAGGTATTGAAATAGCCCTTGCTGGTGTACAGGTGCAGGGCGGCATCCAGGATTTTGGCGCGCAGCGGGGATAATCGTTTCTTGGGGTCGCCGGTCGGGGTCATTAAGGATGATTAAATTTCTGATATTCCGGCATTCTCACCCAAGTGAAAGGGGCTGGCTACTCCGCGTGCCGTCTGTGCGCGGAATCGGCGATGCGATGGCCTGTTCCGGTCTCGCCGGTACGGCGTCGGCGGCGGCCGGCTTTGCGTGTCAGCAGCCCTGGTGCACGCAGCGGACGTGGATCACGCAGATTCGGCATGCGGCGTCACACGGTTTCACCGTGATGGCGGGCTCTCAGGCGTGGTGCGCGTGGTGTCCACGCAACCAAGGCACTCGACGACTGTCGGCACGTGGCAGTCGCTGTAGGGCGGATCGATGCCGCCGCGGGGTGTAAGCCGGCGGCACGCGGGAATGCGCGAACTGACGGCCGCAAGGGCGCGCCAGCGACATCGGTTGCGCGCTACCCTCTGGCAGGTTGCGGTACGCCTCCGCTCTGCGCCTCAGCTATTGCAATCGTCGACCTGTGACGCTGCCAGTACGTTGGTGTATTGCTGTCGACTTTGCTCGAGCCTTACCAGGTATTGACCGAGTTCGCTCTGCGGGTCGTCGCGGTCGTGCACGAAGCGTTTCGTCAGCTGTTCGTCCTCCGAATTGAGGAACAGGGTCATCGCCGTGAGCGTGATCCCGAGCTGGAAGTCGAAGTTGCGGAACGCGTTTGAATCGGGGTCTGGCGGGGGCAGGTGACCCCGCATCGCGTCGAGATTGTCGGCGAAACCCAGCAGGCGCTGTCTGGCCGCCGGCGAGACAGCGGGCTCGTCGGACATGTGGCGCAGAATTTGTGCGAGCTGGAGGCGCGTCTCGTTGTATTCCTGCAGCTGGCTGCCGAGCGCGGCCTGATAACAGCTGCCGACGCGCGCATGCGACGGATAATCTTTAGGCACCGGTGGCATGCCGTCGGCGTGCGCGAGGGTGACGACCAGCAGGCCGACGAGGCCCAGGCGGGTGGTGAGTCGCATGTTACTGTCCTCGTGTGATCGAAAGGGTGCGCGACGGACACGCTGCGCGTGTGGAGATGCGCGGCTTTCCAGCGCCCCGGTGCGTTGCCCTGCCTGTGGCGAGCTTAGGGTATCACTGCGTCTGACGGCTTCCGGCATGAGGTTGGGCACAGGGTAAGGCCGGGCGTGGATCAGCGCGGTGCGGTGGTTGTCCGGACCCTGCTCGAACCGCGCGAGATCGCCTCGCGCAGGGCGTCGGCCACGGCGTCCGCGGGCAGGCCGTGGGGAAGGATACGCACCAGCGCACCGGATGCGTCGACCACGTACAGGTTTGCGCTGTGGTCCATCGTGTAGCGCGGTCCAGACCCTTTGCCAACGAACGCGTAGCGCACGCGGTACAACGCGGCCACCCGGTGCAGTTGCTCGGCCGTGCCGGTGAGGCCACGCATACGCGGGTGGAAGAACTGCGCGTACTCGCGCAGGACCTCGGGCGTGTCGCGTTCCGGGTCCAACGAGATGAACAGCGGGTCGACGTCGTCTGCATCGTCGCCGAGCTGGCGCAGCGCTGCAGCGATGGTCGCCAGCCCCGTGGGGCAGACGTCGGGGCAGAAGGTGTATCCGAACGCCATGATCACCACACGTCCCCGGGAGTCGGCCAGCGAATAGGGATGGCCGCTGCCATCCTCGAGGGAGAAATCGCCGCCGAGCGACCAGACCGGCGTGCTGATGACGAGGCACAGCAGGGTCAGGCAGGGCAGAAGGACGGTGCGTAGGACGCTCGGGATATTATTCATGGCTCCCGACCCTGCAGCTTTGATGCCAGTGCCGGAGCCGCTGCATCTGGTGTTTTCCGGCCACCACGACTGTGGCGTCGGCTGAACAATGGGGCTGCGGCCTGTACCCGCAACGGCACAACTTCTAAAAGGCTTTTTCCGCTCAGAGACCATCCCGCAAGGCCCCCGGCCCTGCGCAAGGGGTTGGCATCCCGCTTGCACCTCAGCGGGCATCTGCTCAGCCGCATACGTGCAGATTCCGGCCGGACTGGCGTGTGAATGATGTTGGAACAGGCGCCCCACCGAGCCACCACACAAGAGAGCACACGATTGGAGGATCACTGAATGGGTAGTCTCAACATGAAACGGCTGGCGAAGACGCTGTTGTCGGCTTCGATCACAGCCGCCGCGCTGGCCACGGGCGGAATCTCGACAGCGCTGGCGGACGAGACATGCATGTCGCCGTACATGGCGAAAATCGTAGGCCAGGAAGACTTCGTCTACGTCTGGACGCTGGGTGTCGAAGGCGTCGGCGATGGCCAGGACAAACTGGTTACGGTGGATGTGAACCCGAAATCGGCGAACTACGGCAAAGTCGTCAACTCGCTGTCTGTCGGCGGTCGCAACGAAGCACACCACTCCGGTTTCACGGACGACCGCCACTACCTGTGGGCGGGCGGTCTCGATACCAACAAGCTGTTCATCTTCGACGTTCACACCGATCCGGCGAAACCGCGTCTGCACAAGGTGGTGACGGATTTCGTCGCCAAGAGTGGCGGCGTGGTCGGGCCGCATACCACCTATGCGCTGCCCGGTCGCATCATGATCACCGGTCTGTCGAACAACAAGGACCACGGTGGACGTACGGCACTGGTCGAGTACACCAATGCGGGTGAGTACGTCGCAACGCATTGGATGCCAACCGACGAGAATCTGCGTGGCGCCAAGAAGGGCGGCAAATTCGCCGACGTCTATGGCTACGATGTGCGTGCCCTGCCGCGTCGTAACGTGATGGTGACGTCGTCGTTCACGGGCTGGTCCAACTACATGATGGACTTCGGCAAGATGCTGCAGGACAAGGAAGCGATGAAGCGCTTCGGCAACACGGTCGTGGTGTGGGATCTGCACAGCCGCAAACCGAAGAAGGTGCTGGATGTCCCCGGGGCACCGCTCGAGATCCGATGCGCATGGCAGCCGAATCACAACTGGTGTCTGACCACGACCGCACTGACGTCGAAGGTCTGGATGATCTACGAGGATGAGGCCGGTGAATGGCAGGCCAAGGCGATTGCCGACATCGGCGATCCGTCGAAGGTGCCGCTGCCGGTCGACTTCTCGATCGCGTCCGATGATTCCGGCTTCTTCGTCAACACCTTCATGGACGGAAAGACGCGCTACTTCGATCTCAGCGATCCGGAGAATCCGAAACAGGTCTACGAGACGGTCATCGCACGTCAGGTCAACATGGTGTCGGGCAGCTGGGACGGCAAACGCCAGTACTACACCAGCTCGCTGTTGGCCAACTGGGACAAGAAGGGCGAAGACGACGAACAGTACTTCAAGGCCTACGATTGGAACGGTAAAGAGCTGGTCGAGAAGTTCAGCATCGATTTCTACAAGGAGAAATTGGGCAGGGCACACCAGATGCGCTTTGGCGCTTATGCCCTGTATGCGAAGAACAGCGATGAGAAGCTGAAGGGCACTGCGCTGGCAGTCAACGAGTAATCGCACGGGAGGCGTTCCGGCGACGTTCGGCGCGAGGACTTACCTCCACCCTTGTTGACCCCCGGCGCCCCCGGGGGTCCTTTTTCATCCTGCCATTGCTGCGGAGGATACGATGACGTTTTCGCGGGCACTGCTGACATTGGGCGCGGCGGCGATGTTCGCGGTGACGTCGTGGCATGCAGCCACAGCAGCCGATCCTGAGCAGCCCGTAGTACTCGCGCCCTTCTATACCAAATCCGAATTCGAACCGCCGCCACCCGGCAGTTACGCTCTGCCGGATCTCGGCGAGGCCGCAGATGGCACGGTCGTGGATGCCAGCGGACGTGTGATGCGTCTGCATGAACTGTTGGGCGACGGCAAGATGGTGCTGCTGAGCTTCATCTACAGTACCTGCAACGACATCAACGGCTGCCCGCTGGCGACGGCCGTGATGTATAGCGTGCAGCAGAAGCTGCGCGATCGCCCCGAGTTGCGTGATCGTTTTCGCATGCTCAGTCTGAGTTTCGACCCCACGTACGATACGCCCGAGGTGATGCGGCTCTATGGCACCGGCTTCGAAGGCGGTGGTGACTGGCGTTTCCTGACCACGGCGTCGCCCGATGCGTTGCAGCCGATTCTCGACGCTTACGGGCAGTCGGTGATTCGCGATATCGACGAGCAGGGCAAGGCGCTGCCTTCGTTCACCCATATCCTGCGGGTATTTCTGATCGACCCGGAACGGCGCATCCGGAACATCTACAGCGTATCGTTCCTCAATCCCGACCTGATCATCAATGATGCGATCACTGCGCTGCAGACTGTAGCGAGTGGTGAGCGTCGCGCCAGCGATGAATCCCTGAAGGCGCCGCTGCTCTCCACGGCAGGCGACAACAAGGATGGCTACGGCGACGAAAGTTATGCGACGCGCAGCAAGGAGCTGCTGCGCCGAACCGGCACCGAGGCGGACCTGATGCACTTCGTCGAGGCGCCGCCGCTGGGGCTGCCTGCGGTGCCCATACCGGCCGACAATGCCATCACACACGACAAGATCGCGCTTGGCCGCAAGCTGTTCTTCGATCGCAGACTGTCGCTCAATGACACCTTCTCGTGTGCCATGTGCCATGTGCCGGAGCAGGGGTTCACGAGCCACGAGGTGTCGAAAGCGGTTGGCGTGGAAGGTCGCAGTCACCGACGCAATTCGCCGACGGTCTACAACGTGGCGTACCTGACGAAGTTGTTCCACGACGGCCGTGAGGAAAGTCTTGAGCAGCAGGTGTGGGGCCCCTTACTGGCGCACAACGAGATGGCCAATCCCTCGGTTGGCGCGGTGACGGGAAAGATCCGCAAGATTCCAGAGTATCGCGGTCTGTTCGAACAGGCATTCGACGGCAGGGGTGTGAGCATGGAGACGATCGGCATGGCGCTGGCCAGCTACCAGCGTACGCTGGTCTCGGCCGATTCCGCGTTCGATCGCTGGTACTACGGCAAACAGGAAACCGCATTGCCGGAATCGGCGAAGCGCGGATTCAATCTCTTCACGGGCAAGGCCGGTTGCGTTGCGTGCCATACCATCAACGAAGAGTACGCGCTGTTCACGGACGATCAGATGCACAACACCGGTATGGGGTATCGCGAGTCGATGGGTATCAAGCCGCCCACGGAACGCGTGGTGCTGGCGCCCGGTGTCTTTGTCGACGTCGATCGCGAGGTCATCGATTCCGTCGGGCTTGCGCCGCCGGCAGACGTCGGTCTCTATGAAGTGACACAGAATCCCTACGATCGCTGGAAATACCGCACGCCCAGCTTGCGCAATGTCGCACTCACGGCACCCTATATGCACAACGGTTCGATCGGCAGCCTGCGCCAGGTGGTCGAGTTCTACAACGGCGGTGGTGTGGCGAACGAATTGCTCGACCCACGTATCAGGCCGCTTGGCCTGAGCGACGCGGAGATCGACGACCTGGTGGCGTTCATGCAGAGCCTGACGGGCTCGAATGTCGACGTGATCGTGGCCGATGCCTTTGCGGCACCGGTCGGCGACGTGACCAGGGATGACCCGAACTGGGCGCACGAGCATGTGGCCGGCGATGACTAGAAGCGCAATCGCCGCAGGAGTCCTGGCATTGAGCTTGGGCACGGCACACGCGGAGAAGACGTTCGACCTCCTCGCCGAACCACGTCCCGCGCCGGCGTTCGAGCTTACGGCGACGCGCGGCGGTATCGTCAGTTTGTCCGACTTCCGCGGCCAGTATGTGCTGGTCAATTTCTGGGCCGTCTGGTGCACCCCCTGCCGCAAGGAGATGCCGTCGATGCAGCGCAGTTACGACCGCCTGCGGGGACCGCGTTTCGAGATGGTGGCGATCCATGTCGGCCCGACGCTCGAACAGGCCGGGCGATTCGCCGAGGACCTGGGACTGACCTTTCCGGTCCTGGTCGATGAGGACATGCGGCTCAACGACTGGAATGTCATGGGTCTGCCGTCGACCTATCTCGTCGACCCGGAGGGTAGGATTGTTGCCCGCGCCGTCGGTGAGCGGGAATGGGACAGTCCCGCGATGATGCAAAGGCTCGAAGAAATGCTGGGCTCGGCCAAGTGATACGGCAGCAATGGCGGCCGCTGCAAGCGTTCCGCCACTGCGAGGGCGTCGTGCGCTAGATCATCTCCGCATACTCCGTCGACGTAAGTAGCTCAGTCAGCCCTGTTTCAGCGAACTCGGACAGCCGAACCAGCCACCCACCTTCAAACGGCTCGTCGTTGACGATGCCGGGATCCGACGCGATGGCCGCATTGTGCTCGATCACGGTGGCTGCGATCGGTGCGACGAGGTCGGATACCGTCTTGACCGATTCGAGCGTGCCGCAGATCGCGTCGGCGACAAGGCGTTCACCAATCGCGGGCAGGTTGATCGATTCGATCTGTCCGAGTGCGTCCTGCGCGTGCTCGGTGATGCCGAGAAGCAGCGTCTCGCCGTCGCGCGCCAGCCAGACATGATCAGGCGAGTAGTAGCGGTCGTGTGGAAGCGACATGAATTCTGTCCTCAAGAAAAAGGCCACCTGCAATGGGTTGCAGGTGGCGACTAGGTAAAGTGGGGAGCCTAGAAATGCCAGGTGAAGGCGAGGCCGGCTTGCCAGGCGCCGGCATTCACCTTCGTCGCCCCGATCTGTTCGTCACGATCGAAGGCGTAAGCGACTTGTGCGTCCAGTCCGACGGTGGACGTCATGTCCCAGCCGATACCGAGGCTGATCTGGTCTTCCCAGATGACTTCCGCATTGGTCGCTTGCACGTACTGGGTGAGGGCGGGGCTCATGGGTACGGTGGCACCGCCGACCATCAGTGAGGTGATGCTGCCGACGGACGAGCCGACGTTCTTCTTGATTGGGCTGTCGGCATGCGCGTAGCCCGCCCGCAACTTGTAGGGGCCGGTCGTGTACTGCGCCCCCACGGCGAACATCGTTTGGTCCTTGTAGATGTCCTGGTAGCTTTCGGCACTCGACCAGTCTTTCCACACCACGTCCGCTGCCAATAACAGGCGACCGCCGAACAGACTCTCGTTGGCGATGCCGAGGCCGACCTCCTGCGGCTGCTCGAACGTGGGGCTGTGATAGGCGTTGGGCGCGTACTGCACCATGTTGCGATATTTGATCGACAACGGTGAGCGGTAGTAGGCGCCGAGCGTCGTATCACCGATCTCGTATGCCGCACCCAGTGTGCCGCGCAGGCCGAAGTTGCTCGTCGACGCGGTATTGCCGTTGAGTCCGGCCTGTCCGAGGCCCATGCCGATCGTCGCCATGGCGCCGATCGAGAGTTGGTCGCTCAATTGGTGGGAGACACCCAGATTGGCGCCGAAGACGAGGATCTCTGCGAGTGGATCGAGGCTCCCTGTCTCGTTGCGGAAATCCGATCCCACGCCGGATACGACCGTGAGACCCGCACCGATCATGGTACTGCTGCCGAGCGGGTGGGTTACTGCGACGTTGGGCACGAGGTAAGGACCCGCTTCGGAGTCGCCGGACCATGGCGTACCGCTTGTCGAGCCGTCATGCGTTGCCTTGACGTTCACATCGTAAAAGGCCGCGCCGAACATGAAGCGGTTGCCTTCGAACTGCGTCAATGTCGCCGGGTTTCCGAACACGCTGGCGCCGATATCCTGCGGGCGAGCGATACCGGTGCCACCCATGCCGCCGGCTGCCGGCATCATGGTGAGGTTGAGGTCTGTGCCAAAGTTGGCCGCATAGGTGGACGTCATCGCCAACTGCATGCCGACAAGCAGCGCGAGCTGACGCAACGAGGATGGATGTTGGTGCATGATTCGTGTCCTCGCTGCTCAGGCTGCGCTTGTCTGTAAACTGTGCAGTTCGCGGCCGTTGACCTTCGCCGAACCTTTCACCGCCTGGGCACGGGCGAGAATGTCGAGTACGGGGCAGTGGCTTTCGACCGTCTCAATGAGTTTGCGCAGGCTGTCATCGTCTGCCGGGCTTTCGATGTGTGTCTCGAACGTGATGCGCTTGTAACCCGCCGGCACCTCGGAGTCGAGGCCGAACAGGCCCTTGAGATCGAGGTAGCCGCGAGCATTCACCTTGACCGAATCGAGCGGGATATCCATCACCGAGGCATAGGCCGAGTACATGATCTCCTGGCATGTTCCCAGCGCCACCAATACGAGCTCTACAGGGTTCACTGCGCTGTCCTTGCCGCCAAGCTCCGGCGGTTCATCGATGAACAGTGGATCGAAATCACGCACTCTGGCCGTGCAGCGGACGTCTTCGAGCCATTCCGTGTCGGCACGGAACACGACATTCGACATGGCGGGGTTCGCCTGGATACCGCTGATGGTTTTCATCAATGCTTCTTTGACATTGGTCTGGGACATGCTTCGTTCTCCTTCGGTGTCTATGAGTGTGATGGTCGGCGCGCTCTGCGGCGCGCTCTGCAAGACAACATATGGAGAAACAAAGAGCGGCGAAATTCGCGCGAATACGGACCCGTAACGTAGAAATACGGATCAGTCGTTCAATGCAGGCATGGAGGCGATGGTGTGTACGAGCGCAGTGATCGAAGACATGTGCATCTTGCGCAGGATGCGCGCGCGATGCGTTTCCACCGTACGTGGGCTCAGGTGCAATGTCGCGGCGACGCGTTTGTTGCTGTAACCATTGGCCAACAGATCGAAGACCTGTTTTTCGCGCGTGGTCAGTGTCTGCATGCGTTGTGTGAGCTGGCCGCATGCCTCGGTGCGTACGATGTTCGTACGGTCCAGCTCGATGGCCTCGCGCAAGCGGTCGATCATCTGTTGGTTACGGAAGGGCTTCTCGACGAAATCGATTGCGCCGGCGCGCACCGCAGATACGGCCATGGGGATGTCGCCATGCGCCGACATGACGATGACGGGGATGGTCACGGATCTTTCACGCAGGAGACGCTGCAGGGTGATGCCGTCGGTCCCGGGCATGCACACATCGGTGATCACGCACGCGGGCCGTGGGACGCTCGGTGCCGCCAGAAAGGCGTCGGCATCGGCAAATCCCTGGCCGTGCATACCGAGGGAGTCGACGAGCAACAGCAGCGCGTCGCGCACCGATGCGTCGTCGTCGATGATGAACACCGTGCCCGCCGTCACGGCGTGCACCCGGCGCAAGGTAGGGTATAGCGAAAACGGCTGCCGTTTTCGCTTGCGACATAGTCCAAGGATCCGCCGTTCGCCTCGGCGAGCCGGCGGCTCAGGGAAAGCCCCAGGCCGATACCGTCCGTCTTGGTGGTGAAGAACGGCGAGAACAGGCGGTCCCGGCTGCCTGCCGGTATGCCGCCTGCCTGGTCGACGACTTCGATCGTGACGCACGCGCCGTCCTGCGTCAGCCGCAATGTGAGTTGCCGCGATGCTGAGGCGTTGTCGGCGATTGCACGAATCGCATTGGTCAACAGATTCAGCAGTACCTGCACGGACTGCACGCGATCCACGCTGACCATTGCCGTTGGTTCCGGCATATCGACATCGATGTCGATCGCGTGCCGGCGGATCTCCGCGTCGACGATGTCGATGGCTTCGTGGACGAGGTCGTGCGGCTTGCAGCATTCCGATTTTGGTTTGCGCTTGCGAACGAGTTCCCGCAGGCGCTCGATCGTGGCGTTTGCACGTTCCGATTCGCGCACGATCTTCTGCAGGATGTCGGCCACGCGTTGCTCGGTGGTCACGCTGGGGAGCTGGGTGACAGCCAGCGCCGACTCGGCGTAACTCGACAGGGCGCACAGCGGCTGGCTGAGTTCATGCGCAAGCCCTGTGGCCAGTTCGCCCAACGTGCCCAGGCGGCATAGATGCGCCAGTTCATTGCGCTGGCGACGCAGTTTCTCCTCGCTCTTCTTGCGCGCGTCGATATCGCGCGTGATGGCGAGTAGCGCCGCAGGTCGGCCGTCGCTGCCGTTGAGTGGCGTGGCGTGCGTCTCGAGCCAGCGGCGTTGTCCCGCGATCGTTCTGACTTCGAACTCCAGCGAATCCCGCGAGCCGTCGAATACCGCGGTGGTGAGTTGCCGATAGGCATCGTGGTAAAGGGGATCGAGGAACTCGTAGATGGAGTGGCCGACGACCTGTTCCGGGTCGCTGGCCTGCAGCAGGCTGAGACCTGCCGGGTTCATCTCCGTAATCACACCCTGACGGTTCTGCAGCTTCACGCATTCGGGTTCGGACTGGATGATGGTCTGCAGGCGGTTGCGTTGCTCTTCGAGCAGGCGTTGCATGTGCTTTCGGTCATCGATATCGCGCGTGATGGCGAGCAGGCGCGTCACTTTGCCGTCCGCATCGCGCAGCGGCACGGCGTGCGTTTCCAGCCAGCGCCGGTTGCCGAGGAACGTGAGCAGTTCGAACTCCATCATCGCTGGCGTCCCGTCGAACACCTTGCGGGTAAGGGCCCGGTAAGCGTCGTGATATTCGGGCGCGATGACCTCGTATACCGACCTGCCGACAATGCGCAGGGGTTGTATCGTTTCGAGCAGTGCGAGCCCGGCAGCGTTGATCCGGCAGACCTTGCCGTCCGCATCCTGGATCTTCACGCATTCCGGTGCCGCATCGAAGTATTCGGGCAATGGCTCTGCGGCTTGCTTGCGCTCCGTGCGGGCGTCGTCGTACAGCTTGCGCAATGTCGTGATTTCGCGGGTGAGGGCGCGCTGCTCGTTGCGCATCCGGATCCAGAACAGCGGAATCGACGCGGCGCAGCTCGCGGAGATCAGCGTGAGGAGTCCGGCATCCATGGTGTGCCTTATGCGAGTGCCCGGCGCTCGGGTCGTGCTGCACAAACCCAAGTGCCCGGGAGGCGACTGGCCGTTGAGCAGGCGTAATGTCGCGTCACGCCCGCAGCGGATCGCCGCTGACGGTTTCCCGTGGGGCAGGGCGCGAACGCGGCTGCGGTGCTGTCAGCGTTGCTTGCAGATGCCATCATGCTGGATGGGTGTCGCCGTACGACACCGTCGGCGCGGCGCAGGGTCTGCCGTCGAAACGCACCTTGATGATCGTCGACACGTCCACTTGCTGCCATGGTTCGACACATCGGCATGTAGTGCGTGTCGCCTCGAGTGACCGGCAGGCCACAACCTGCGCGTTGATGTGCACGTTCCTGTGCTTTCGTGCACAGCGGGAGCGGGCGGCCAACGTGACGACTGTGAACGCCGCTGCCGCCTTCCGTGTCACGTGACGACACAGTGCCATGACGACCGCACCTCGCGCCGATGATTGGTAGTTGCCGGTACGACATCTCCACCTCCATCGTGGCCGCCCTCGGCGTCGACGAGATCTCACGATACGTCGTCCCCGCTGCGTCGGCCGTAGCGGGTCGGTCGGCCCGGTTGCCGCGTTGTCCCGACAAAGGCGCTCAGCGCGGTGAACGGATGTCGAGACGTCTCATCTTGCGGTAGAGCGTATTGCGGCTGAGTTTCAATTTCGACGCGACGCGCGTGACGTTCCAGTGCGCCGTTTCGAGTTCGCGCAGCAGCGTGTCGCGTTCGGCGATGTCCAATGGGTTGTGTGGACGCGCGGTTGGCCGGCTAGCCGCGTTGTTGCACCCGCTGAGGATCTCGTCAGGGAGGTCGTCCCTGCGGATCAGCCCGTTGTCACACAAGCCGATCAGCGTGCGCAGGGTGTTGCGCAGCTGGCGGATGTTGCCTGGCCACTCGTACCAGTCGAGGGCATCCATGGCAGCATCTTCGATCGTCACACCCTCGGGCGTTCCCGCCTCCTGCCGCGCCAGGTGCGTGATCAGCGCGCGTCTGTCCTCGCGCTCTCGCAATGGTGGCATGTGCAGGCTGATGCCGTTGAGGCGGTAGTACAGGTCTTCGCGGAAACTTCCTTCTTCCACTTTGCGCATCAAGTCCTTGTGCGTGGCGCTGATCAGGCGGATGTCCACTTTGATCGCGACTTCGCCACCCAGGGGGATCACCTCGCGCTCTTCGAGTACGCGCAACAGCCGTGCCTGCAGTTGCAGCGGCATGTCACCGATCTCATCGAGGAACAGGGTGCCACCATGCGCCTGCAGGATCTTGCCGCGTGAACCGTCGCGACTGGCGCCGGTGAACGCGCCCGGGCGGTAACCGAACAATTCACTTTCGATCAGCGTCTCGGGCAGGGAGGCGCAGTTGACCGCGACGAACGGTTTCTCCGCACGCGTGCTGTGCTTGTGGATCGCGTTGGCGAACACGTCTTTCCCGGTACCGGTCTCACCGAGCAGAATGAACGGTATATCGCGATCGAGCAGCTTGGTCGCACGTTCGACGTTGCGGCGCATGCGTACGTCGCCGAACTCGAGCCCATCGAGCTGCGGCGAGCGCTGTGGCCGAGCCGAGGCAAAGCTGCGTGCTGTGCTGCGTTGTCCCTGCATTTCGTCATTCGCCGCATGCGGCGGCTGGAAGCTGGCGAAAAAGCGCCTGCCCTGGCGGGTGTCGTGCAGCGGTCGGTGCGTGCCGGCGTCGTGGTGTGCCTTCTCCTGCAGTTGACTGTGGCGAATGGCGAACAGCTGCTCTACGGGTTTGCCGATAATCTGTTTGACGTCGGCTACGTCGAGCTGGAACAACGCGCTGCGATTGGCAGCCTGGACATTACCTTCCTGGTCGATCGCGAGCGCACCTTCGCCGAGCGTGCTGATGAACTCCGGGCGGCTGTGGAAGCGCAGGATGTAGTTGTGGTTCATGCAGCACAGGAACAGCCGGTTCTCGATCAGCTGCGCCGACATGTTCACCAGGACCATGGTGTGATGCTGGGCGCGTGATGAATCGCTCGACGCGTCGAGCACGGCGACCAGTTCACCCGTGGGATCGAAGATGGGTGCTGCAGAGCAGGTGAGCTTGGTGTTCTTGGTGAAGAAGTGTTCGTCCTGATGAATGACGAGCGGACGTTTTTCCACCAGGCAGGTGCCCATGCCGTTTGTGCCCTGTGTTTTTTCGCTCCATACGGCACCGGTCTGCAGCGCTGTCCGCGATGCGGTGCCCGTGAACATCGGGTCGCCGACGTAGTTCAGGACCACACCATCGCTGTCGCTGAGCAGGATGGCGTAACCGGAACCCGCGACCTGCTGATACAGGTTGGTCATTTCCGAGCGCGCGATGTTGACGAGGTCGCACACTCGCTCCTGGCGTTCGTGCAACTCCGCACGAGCGACGACGACGGGGTCGGGCCTGCGCTCAGGGTCGAGGGCGTAATCCTGCAGGCAGCGCCGCCAGGATTCGACGATCTGGTTGTTGATGGCCGTGGTGCTGGAACGGCTGCCGCGAACGGCGTCGGCGACCAGCCCGGCATGGGTTCTGCCTGCGACAAAATCCATCGTGCTTCCTCTCTCGGTCGGTGGTTCCGGTTCATGCGCCCATGGTTGGACGTCTTTTCCGGTTTTGTAATGAATGTTCATTATATTGCACGATCCGGGGCCGGGAGCAAGCGTTGTCGCGGGTGGGTCCTGCACCGAGGGTCGTTTTGCGGTCATGGATCTCACGGGCCGTCCGCGATGCGCGCGGCTCCGAGCTGCCGGAAGCCGACGCGCGTCGCGGACCGGTCAGTCCGCGGGTACCGACAATGCCTGGCCAGGACAGGCGTTGACGACCGCGCGGACCTCATCTTCGGCTGCGTTTTCGGGGCGAATGACGAAATGTCCGTTTTCGATCGCGAATACCTGCGGCAGCGTGCGTACGCAGTTGCCACTGTGGCAGCAGGCCTTCTCGTTCCAAGTCACTTTCATGATCGTGTTCTCCTGAGGGTTGAAAGAATCTTGCTGGATCGTCCGTCGTCAGCCGGCTGCCACGCGCCCGCCCTGCATGTGTGAGGCGTCGAGGAACTTGTCGTAGAAGATGTTCTGTTCATCGACACCGTGATCGCGCAGGACGCGAATGGCACTGTCCACCATGCCCGGTGGGCCGCACAGGTAGGCATCACAGGCACGGACGTCTGCTACGGCACCCGCAATGAACTCGGTGCACATGCCGCGCTGACCCTGCCAGTCGCTGTCGGCGGGTTCTTCGGACAGCACCGGCACGAAGCGGAAGCGGCCGTTGGCGCGCGTTCGCACGGCTTCGAGCTCGTCGAGGCAATACAGGTCGTCCTGGGTGCGCGCGCCGAAGATGAGTGTGACGTCGCGGTCGAATCCGCCCTGCGCGACCTCTTCGAGCAGCGCCTTGATCGGTGCCATGCCGCTGCCACCGCATACCAAGACCATCGGTGACGGCGTCTTGCGCAACCAGAAGTTGCCATACGGTCCGCATACCTCGACCTGTGCACCCGTGCGGTCGGTTTCGTGCAGCCAGGTCGACATGTGCCCGCCCGGTACCAGGCGTACGAAGAAGTTGATCTCTTCGATATCGCCGTTGCCGGGTGCACTCGCAAACGAATAGGAACGGGGCTGCTCCACGAACCCGGGTATACAGATCTCCGCGTACTGACCGGCGAGGTATCCCGCAAGCGGCTGATCGAGGCGCACGCCGATCTCGACGATGTCGTGTGTGCGGTGGCGATAGGTTTCGATGCGGCCGGTCACGGATCTCGCCGGCTGCATGGTCGCGCCGGCCTCCAGCGATACCTCCACTTCGATATCGCTGCGCAGACAGGTCTGGCACGCCAGGATCATGCCGGCGTCGAGCTCTTCCTTCGACAACACGTAGCTGAAGTCGTTGAGTTCCTTGATCTTGCCACTGACCAGTCGCGAGCGGCATTGGCCACAACTGCCGACACGGCAGTTGTGTGGCCATGCGATTCCGGCGTCCAGTGCCGCCTTGAGCAGGTTCTCACCGGCCTTGACCGTTATCGCCGAACCATCCGGCGACAACCTGGCGTCGAAAGGCCCTTTGCGGGCGAACAATCCAAACATGACGGAATCCCTCTCTTGGCGCTGCCGGTCGCCTGTGCCGGCCGCTCGCGATTACTGGTAGACGACCTCGTTCTTCAGCGAGTAAAGGATGCATAGGATCTCGTCCTTCTCGCGCTGACCGACGTTGTTCTTGTCCAGGGCATTGAGCACGTCGTCGCATACCGCGACGAACTCCGTGTCGTTGATGTTCATGCCCTTGTGGGCGCTGATCATGTCCTTGCCGGTGTAGGTCTCGGGTCCACCGAAGCCCGCGCAGCACATCTCGGTGACCAGGCGCTTCACCTCCGCCGGATCGCTGGCTTCGTAGCGCTTGTTGATGAGCGGGTTGCTGATGTGGTTCTGCCAGATATCGGCGACGATCGCTTCGATGCCGGGACGGCCGCCGAGTCGCGCGTAGAGGGTGTCGTTGTGCACTGCGGCTTGTTCGGGATTGCTCATGTCTGTTCTCCAGAAAGTGTGGAGGCGCGACCGGGTAACCCGGCCGCTGCCTGTCGTGGGTGACTACATTGCGTAGGAAACGGCGAGGGAACGGTCCTTGATCTCATCCGGGGCGACGTCGTAGCCGACCTTGGCGTTGATCTCCCTGGCGATCTTCTGCTCTTCCGGGCTGGCGAAATCGCGGTCCCAGATCGCCAGCTTGCGCTTGTAGACGCGGTGCCACAGCGGCGGTACCAGCGCGAGACAGAACTCGGTGTAGTAACCGATACCCGCGTTGGGCGCGCCTTCGGGCGCGCCACCGACGCTGGAGAGTTCCCAGAAATGGGTCTCGCCGCGGTCGTGATGGTCTGCCTGGCGACCGATCTCGATGAACGCCCAACTGGTGAAGGCGTTGTCGTTGTCCCACGAGTGGCGGTATTCGATCGGCTCGTCTTTCACGCGAATCAGGCCGTAGTGCTCCATGTAGTTCAGGGCCTCGAGTTCGAAGTTCGAGATCACCCAGACCACCAGCATCACGGCAAGACCGATCAGCAACCCGTCGGCGCCGCCGCCAACCCATCCGGCGCCGAGAAACAGCGCGACGGTCGGGATGCTCATGAGGTAGCCGCGGATCCAGCGGTTGGACAAGGAGAAGAAGCCCTTGCCCTGGCGCGCCAGGCGCTTCTTCTCGGTCATGACGCCGAAGTAAGACTGTCCGATGTGCGAGATGATGAAGTGCTTGTAGATGCTGCGACCACGCGGCGCGGTAGCGGGATCCGTGTCTTCACCCATCTTGTTGCCTTCGGGACCCATCCAGGCGCGCCCGAGTTCGAGATGATGGTTGTAGACGTGCGCGAAGCAGAAATGTGCGGTGCCGGAGAGTGCCATCATCCAGCGCGAGATGAGAAAGCCGATGCCCTTGGTGTGCGAAAGTTCATGGCCGAACATGATGCCCAGGCCCTGGTGCATGCCGACACCGATCGTGGCGCCGATCAGTTCGAGACCGGTGATGCCGCTGGTGTAGCTGAAGCTGGTGTCGAGGCCGGTCCAGGCGGGTGCGGTAAACAGCATGGTTTCGATCGGCGCGCCGCTCACGTACTGGAACACACGCCACGCCAGGGCGAGTTGCAGGCCGATGAAGCTCACCAGCTGCATGTACATCATCATGTTCAGCACGGGGCCGACGCCCGCGGGCCGCCCTTTGCGCGTGGTTTGCGCGCTCTTCGTGTGGAACGATGCGGTCAGCGTGTCGAGGACGATGTTCATCGCGAAGATGCCCGTGCCGACCCAGACCCAGTCGCCGCCTTTGAGGACGCCGAGCAGGCAGGCGATGATGCCGATCGGTGTATACAGATAGACCAGGTGTCCGAATATCAGACTGCGCATGTTTTGCTCCTCCAGCAAGATTGATCAGGTGGCGGACAACCGCTGCACTCTGTTCGGTCGGCGTGTTGTCCTGGGAGAAGTTATAAAGATCGAGGAGCGGGCGAGACAGCCGTAAAACTACGCGGCCGGGTGGCGTGATCTACACAATCTACGCAGCGTGATGGCTGTGTGGCGGGTGCCGCACGTTGCGCAACAGCCATGCCGCCTCGCGCGTGATCGTCGAACGGGACGGCGGGCGGCAACGACCGGCTAGTTGCCATCCTGCGTGCGCAGGCCGGCCTCGAGCACGATCTGCATCAATTCGCCGATCGTGCGTACATGCAGCTTGTTCATGATGCTCGCGCGGTAGCCTTCGACGGTGCGTACGGACAGGTCCATGTCGTACGCGATCACCTTGTTGGGTTTGCCCCGGCCGAGATGCATCAAGACCTCGTGTTCGCGCGGTGTCAGGCTGGAAAGGTTCTGCCGCAGCAGCGCTTCATCGTCCGCTTTCTTCCACACGGCCGAGAACTCGGCCAACGCGCCCTGGATCGCTTCGAGCAGATCCTGATCGTTGAACGGTTTCTGCAGGAACTCGTAGGCACCTGCTTTCATTGCCCGAACCGTGACCGGTACGTCGCCGTGGCCGGTGACGATGATCACCGGTATTCGCGTGCAGGCGGTGCGCAGTCTGTCCTGCAGTTCGAGGCCGCTCATGCCCGGCATGCGGATGTCGAGCACGAGGCAACCCCGTGTCCGCTCGTCACATTTCGACAGGAACTCCTGTGCCGATGCGTAGGGTAGGCCACGTAGGCCGACCTGCTCGACGAGCCAGCAGATGGCGTCGCGTACGGCCGCGTTGTCATCGACCACGTGCACGATGGACCAGTCGTTAGTGCCGGTTTTGTTCATCGGGCTCGTTCTCTTGCGGCAGCGTGAATCGGAACACCGCACCGTCGGTCGAGTTCTCGGCCAGCCAGAGGGCACCTCCATGGGCCTCGACGATGCCCTGGCTGATGCTCAGACCGATGCCCAGCCCGTCGGGTTTCGATGTGATGAAGGGCTCGAACAAATGCTCGACCAGATCGGCGGAGCAGCCATGCCCGCGGTCGCGGATCTCGACCGTGAGCTGGTCGCTGTCCATCGCCCAGACTCCCAGCGTGATTGTCCGTCTGTCCTCCGGTAGCTGCGCCACGGCCTCCATGGCATTGCGCACGAGGTTGAGCAGCACCTGTTCGATCTGAATCGCATCGGCGGCAACCGCGGGAATGTCATCGGGTACATTGCGCTCGAGTCGAACCCGCTTTTGTTGCGCCTCAGAGGCCACGAAGTCGACCACTTCCTTGATGATGCGTGGCATGTCGACGGGTTCGCGGTGAATCTCGCCTTTGCGTGAAAAGTCGCGCAATCGGCGGAATATCGCACTGGCCAGTTCGGCTTGCTTTACGACTTGCTCGAGGCCGTAGCGCACGCGCTCCGGGTCGCAATCCGCATTCTGGATAATGTGCAGGCAGGTCTGTGCGTAGGTCGTTATTGCGCACAGTGGTTGATTCAACTCGTGCGCCAGACCCGACGTCATTTCACCGAGCGTGCTCAGACGCGCAACATGCGCCAGCTCGGCCTGGTGTGCACGATTCTTCTCCTCGGCCGCGACCAGGTCGGTGATGTCGTGCCCGGCGGAAATGAAGTGGGTGATCTTCCCCGTGCTGTCCTTGAGCGGACTGATGGTCTTCTGTTCGTGATAGAGCGTGCCGTCTTTCTTTCTGTTGACCAGGCGACCACGGAACACGTCGCCGGTACCAATCACCTGCCACAGTTCGTCATAGAACTTTTCGTCGTGCAGTCCGGAACGCAGGAAATAGGACTTTTTGCCGATGACCTCCTGCCGGCCATAGCCTGTCAGCGTTTCAAACGACGGGTTGACGTATTCGATGTAGCGATTGTGATCGGTGATGATGATGGCATCGGCCGTACGTTCGAGGGCGCCGGAGAGTTTGCGCATCAGTGCATCGGCACGCTGCCGCTGGAGTTCGCTGCCGACCCATCTGGACATCAGCTTGATGAGTTCGCTGTCGGCCGAGTTGAACGGTCGGCCGCGCGGGTTGGGGCCGAAGAAGCACAAGGTGCCACGTTCGGCATCGTCCAGGTTCACGGCCGTCCCGATATAGGCTTCATGTCCCGAAGCCCGGTATGCCGGATGTGCATGCCATTCTGCGCAGTCCGTGCGGGCGAGCGCGAGTGGCTCGGGGTTGTTCACGGTGATGCCGCAAAAGGTGTTTTCGATCTCGTGTCGACTGCCCGTCTGATAGCGGCGGTTGTCCCCCACCGACCGAATGACATGCAGCGAGCGTTCATCGATACGCGTGACGATCCCGGTGGGCAAGCCGAATTGGTGGCACCCCAGCTGCAGCACGGCGTCGATCTTCTCTTCCAGGCTGAGATCCTCGGAGGATGCGATCTCGTGGAACCGGCGCAAGACGATGGCATGCAGGCGCAGCTCTTCTTCGGCGTGCCGTCGCTCGTTCTCCGCTTCGACTCTCGTCGTCACGTCCTGCAGGATCAGCATGAGACCGCGCTGACCCGTGCGGTAGGCCAGCGGGGCCGCGGTCACCTCCACGTACTGTCGCCGGCCTTGTTGGGCGTTCAACTCCAGGATATCGCTGCTGCGCGGTGTGCCACCCGGCGGCGTCGGTTGTTGCAGCATGGCGAGCCGTGGGCGTTCAGATTGCGGAAAGCAACTCGCCAGCGGTTGACCGAGGACACTGCGGCCACTGATGGCGAGAATGTTCTGCGCCTGCCGGTTGAGGGTGATGACGTTTCCTGTGAGGTCGAGCGTCATCACGCCGACGGGGGCGTGGTCGAGCAGGCGGTCGAGGTAGTGCGTGGCTTCCGGTCGTTGCAGCGGAAACTTTTCCAGGCGGATCTGCGCGATCGCCAGGGTGTTACGGTGCAAAACGCGTTGTCTGCGCCGGCTGACGGCGTCGTGCAGGGCGGCGGGAAGGATGTCGAGATCGTCGGTGGACCAGACACCCACTTCGTTGCCCAGGAACGGGCTGAACATCAGGGTTCGCTTGAGCCGCTCGGCCGACGACGGATCGCTCAAGATCAGCACGGGAAGCATTTTGTCGTAGGTGTGGATGCGCTGCGCCAGGCGTACCGCGTCTTCCGCCGGAAAACCGAGGACGACGGCGTCGATCAATGCGCCACCGCTTTCCATGTGCTCGAACAATTGCTCGGCCGCGGCCGGGATCGTCAAACGGAACTGGCGAGACAGACTGCGCTGGACCTGTTGGACCAGGTCGGCGTCGACACCGACAAAGCCGACGTGTCCCGTGGGCTCGGCGTGGATTGTCGATACGTGATCGATGCCCATGTGCCATCAGTCCGCCAGCAGCGGCTGGCCGAGCAGTGCTCTTCCAATCCAGACCCGCAGGATGTCCGTGGTCGGGGACATCAGGTGACAGGCCCGGGCGTCTCGCAGCATCCTGTGCAGTTTCGATCCCTTGCGGTAACCGATTCCGCCGGTGAAGGTCATGGCTTCGTTGACCAGCAGTACGGCGGTATCGGCGACCTCGGCTTTGGCCGCCATCACGGCGATCAGGGCATCCGGCTCGCCCGCGTCATAGCTCTGCGCGGCGTGGTAGATCAAACGCCGTGTCCGCTCCAGGGAACCCCATAGCGTGGCGAGCCGGTGCTGCAAAACCGAATTCTGTGCGAGGTTCAACCCGGTATGCGCGTGATACCGCCGCAGCAAATGCCGCCGGGCTTCCTCGAGTGCCGAACTCGCGACACCGAGAAAGGTGCCACCCATGGCGACGAGGAAGTACGGCATGATGACGTTGAAGGTGTACCAGATCTGGTCGCCTTCGCTGCCCAGCAGGTTGCTGCGCGGCAGGCGGACGCCGCGCAGCTCCATCGATCGCGAAGAATTGCCGCGCATGCCGAGGCCGTCCCAGGGGGCACCCCAGCTGATGCCGTCTGCATCCGCGTCGACGATTACGCAGGAGAACTTGCCGACAGGCGCATCGGGTTCCGCGGCGACGGCCGAAACCACGTAGGAATCGGCGCAGCTGCCGTTGGTCACGAACGTCTTCGTACCCGTGATCGAGTAATGCTCGTCATCCAGCGCTTCGAGCGAGGTCTGCGGCAGATAGAAATGGGCGCCGGTTCCTGCTTCGCTCAGCGACAAGGTCGTGATGTGCCTGCCTTCGCAGATCGGCGTCAGGTACCGCGACTGCTGATCGGCTGTTGCATGCGCTGCGATCACGGACGTGCCGACGGAGTGCATGCCGAAGCAGATCGCTGTCGAGGCGCACTCACGCCCCAGGGTTTCGCACACCCGGGTCAGCGCAAACAGACCATGGCCCTTGCCGCCGAGCCTCTCGGGGACCACCAGGCCACCGAAGCCGGCGTCCTGCATCGAACGCAGGCCGGGCTCTGGCCAGCGTGCCTGCTCGTCGGTCTCGATGCTGAGTGGCGCCACCACATCGCTGGCGATTTCCTGCACCTGGGCAAGAATGGCATTGAGTTCACCGTCAAGCATGCGGTTGCCCCTGCGCTCCTGATCTTGACGCAAGGATATCCCATCCCTGGGTTGTTCACGCCTCCCGGACAGGCCGTCGGTGAACCGCATCTGTTCCTTTGCGAAGGCCATTCAGTGGTGGTCGATCAGGGAAAAGGTTCGCACCTTATCCACCGGTTCGATGCGATTGGCATGGGTGCCCACGACGCAGTTTCCTGCACGGTCGCAGCCCCAGATGTGATACGCCTTGAAGCTGTGCAGATCCTCCGGTAATTGTTCGCGGTGTGGCATTTGCTTTGCGACCAGGCGCTCGGCGGCGTTCTGCGACTGCAGTTCGCCGCGGATGCGCTCCAGTTCCTGCACCAGGTCCTCGGCGCGTTCGCCGCTCCACTGACCGACCGTTCGGCCATTGCTCGTCTTGATCTCGTTGCTCATCTCTGACACCTCGCTCAGAAACGATCCGCGATCAGGCGCAGTACAGGCTTGGGGATGACCCAGTTGCTGCCTTGTTTCTGCTCCTGAACGACGATCAACAGGTCGTCGCGGGTGAAGTTGCAGCCACGCTCGGCAGCGAGCCGGATATACAGATCGATGAAGCTTTCCTTGTCGGGTGTGGTGCGCAACTGATCGAATAGGGATGGGTCGCTTTTTACCATCTCGCCGAATTCTCGAATGACCTGCTCGAACGGGCGGGCCATCTGGTCGCGTTCAAGTGCCGATTTAAGCATCGTGTTCTCCTCCGGTAGCAGGGGCGCTCACGGCTTGCGTGCGGGCCCCCAGGTGATGTCGGTGCGACACGCATGTGTGCCGCCAAATCGAGGCTAAACCGTTGGAAGTTTGAGGATAATCGGAGTGTCTACGGCCGGGGATACGTAGTACTACGTAATTTGCTGGGGAGGATCCGGCATGCGTGATCCCGATGACACACCGGCGGACGGTTCAAGCGTGCGTGCACTGGTCTTATCGGGCTGTCGCTGCGGACTGCGCAACGGGCAGCCG
Source organism: Gammaproteobacteria bacterium (assembly GCA_020445205.1). Taxonomy (GTDB): domain Bacteria; phylum Pseudomonadota; class Gammaproteobacteria; order Chromatiales; family Chromatiaceae; genus Thiosocius. Next base: position 524 of record JAGRHA010000084.1, on the reverse strand, counting down.
TCGCGGCACTGATCCGGTTTCGGGAGCGACCGTCGTGCATGGCTCCCGGCCGTGGCGCGCAATGCCATTCACGGGACGAAGAGACGGGGATATCACGGCCCGCGCACGACGTGTCGCTCAGCCATGTCGCGTGTCGTCGTGCGTGGGCTGGCCGACGACATTGGGTGTGAAGGGCGCCCGCATCGCGTGATATCGCCGATACGCCGCCCTGCCTGTACGCAAAGCATGCCACTGCGGCGTTTGGTCACGGACTCAGCCCGCCATCAGGACGCCTGCCGTGCGGTGGCCGCACACGTTGCCAAAGCGATCAAGAAGTCGGGATACTCACGGGTCACGGATCGAGGGAACCACCAACAAGCGGTCCCCGCCTGGAACACAACAAGGAGACGCAATGAACTATCTCGCAGCGACACTCGCCCTCGTTCTCGCTGGATGTGCGGCAAACCCGGAAACGGTGAATAGCGTGGCCGCCAATGAGGTTGCACAGATGCGGCAGACCACGCGGCCGCTGTCCACATTCGCGG
>JAGRHA010000083.1 GCA_020445205.1 Gammaproteobacteria bacterium | reverse complement strand
CAGGCAACGACGAGTTGAGTCAGCTTGCACGCGGTTTCAACGGCTTCGTGAAGTATATCCAGCATGTGATCAGCCAAACGGCCAAAACGACCAGCACAGTCATCGGCGGCGTCGCCGGCACCAACGAATCGATCGGTCGTATTGTCGAACGCACCTTGACCCAGCAGCAGGAAACGGACCAGGTCGCGGCAGCGATCACCGAGTTGTCGGCATCGGTCGGTGAAGTCGCGTCGAACGCGACGCGCGCCGAGGATGCCGCACGCGAAGCATTGGACGAAACACGCATCGGCAAGAGCCGCGTCGACAGTACCGCGAGTGGCATCCGCGAGCTCGCACAGAGACTCTCGGGAGCGTCTGAACTGATGCAGCGTCTGGATGCCGATGCACAGTCGATCAGCAGCGTCATCGACGTGATCCGCAGCATCGCCGAACAAACCAACCTGCTGGCACTGAACGCCGCTATCGAGGCCGCACGCGCCGGCGAGCAGGGTCGCGGTTTTGCCGTTGTCGCCGATGAGGTCAGAACGCTGGCGAACCGCACTCACACATCGACCGTCGAGATCGAAGGGATGGTCGCTCGACTCGCCGCCAGTGCGAGCGATGCGGTCAACCTGATGAGCGAAGGCCGCACGATGGCCGAGTCCAATGTCGAGCAAGCCAGCGAAACCATCGCCGCGCTGAACTCGATCGAGTCGGCGGTGAAGACCATCAGTGAAATGAACGGCCAGATCGCGGTCGCGGTTGCCGAACAGCGTGCGGTCACCCAGAACATACACGAGGCCGCGGAGCACGTGAGCAATGCCGGGCGTGCGAACGCGGAGGAAGCCGAGCGCACGCGCGAATCCGCAACCCGACTCGCCGACCAGATCGCCAATCTGCAGTCGCTCATCGGCCGCTTCAAATTCAGCAGTGCCGAGTTTGATTTCGAGATGGCGAAGAGTGCGCATTTGGCGTGGCGTGCGCGCGTACGCAACTATCTCGATGGGACAGGCTCACTGAAGGCCGATGAGGTCGTTTCACACCGCAATTGCTCGCTCGGCAAGTGGTACTACGGCGAGGGCATGAAGAGATACGGCAACCTCCCGGCAATGCGCGCCATCGAGCAGCCGCACGAAAGACTGCACGCACTGATCGGTGAAATCGTCTATTGTCGCGATCACCACGATTTGCACGGCGCGGAGCAGCGCTTCACTGAGCTGTCGTCTCTGTCCGAGCGGATCGTCAACGAACTCGACCACCTCGAAGAGAGCCTCAGCACGAGCGGCGCCGCCGCGAGAAACGCATAACCCGACCCGGGTCATGGCGACTACCGCGCACGCCTGCATCGATCGATACGGGAATAACCGGTGAACACCTGCGCACTCCGTGCGCAGCGATCAATCCTAGATGAAGTTGAACAGGCTCAGATCCTGGATGCGCACGAAGGCTTGCTGTGATGCCTGCAGTGCGGCGAGCTGCTGATTGAATCGACTGATCGCCTCGGCGTAGTCGAGATCCTCGAGCGTCGACTTCACCTGCGCAGTCGCGAGATCGAAAGCATCGTTGGCCGCTTTCTGATCGTCGATTGCATTGAGGCGTGCACCGATCTTCGCGCGGGTTTCCAGCAGACGCCCAAAGGCCGTGTCGATGTCCGTGATCGCATTGGTGTCGGCGTTGCCGGCTTCAAGGTTGCTCGCGAGGTCATACAGCACCTTACCGACATCCGTGGTCCCCCCCGCTGCCGCTGCAAACCCCATGAACAGGGTACCGGGATCGCCGATCGCCACTTCACGTGTATCGCCGATCTTCAAGGTACGTTGCCCGGTATCGCCGGTGTAGCTGAAGGTGCCGGTACCGTTGTGTGTCATCGGTTCCGTCAGGCTCTGGTATCCCGCGAACAGATACTCGCCGCTGGCATCACGGGAGTTGGCGAGTTCGAGAAAACTCTGCATGTGTTCGCGGACCTCGGTTGCGATCGCCTGCCGGTCGTCGACACTCAGCGTGTCGTTGGCACCCTGAACCGCGAGTTCGCGGACGCGTTGCAGCAGGTTTTCGATACTCAGCAGCGCCGACTCTTCCTGATCGAGGCGCGCGATGGCCGCATCGGCGTTGCGCTGGTACTGCGCCAGACGTTGCTGCGCCTCGCTGAGGTCGAGTACACGCACCGCGGCCGACGGGTCGTCCGACGGCCGCAGAATGCGCTTGCCCGTCGCGACCTGAAGTTCGGT
>JAGRHA010000082.1 GCA_020445205.1 Gammaproteobacteria bacterium | reverse complement strand
GTGAGTACAGCCCGCCGGTCGCAGACCGGCCCGATGCCCGCACGGCGTCACGACAGATAAGCAAGTTTCAAGCGCCCGTAGCTCAGTTGGATAGAGTACAGCCCTCCGAAGGCTGGGGTCACAGGTTCGAATCCTGTCGGGCGCGCCAATTTCCTGTTCGGATCGGTTTTCTCTGCGGCGGTGCGACGAGTCGCAACCTGCCATTCGCCGGCCTCCAAGCAGGGTGAGACGCGGCCAGCGCGACCACCACCGGAACGTGCGTCCCGCCGGCGCGAACGCTGTTCACGAAAAACCCGCGGCGGCCGCCAACCGTGGTGGGGGTCACAGATCGCAAGCGGTTATGACCTATATTTCCGAACACCGACAGAGAACCAGGAATGAAGCCCGTGCGTAGATTCACCCTCGTAGCCTGCTGTGCCGTGCTTGCCGCCGCGTGTGCCCCGGTGCAGCAAAAACCGACCTCACCGGGCGAACCCATTGCACGTCCGCGTCCGGCACCGCAATTCGACGGACTCGCCGCGCTATCGCAGGCGAGCCAACCCGAGCGCGACGCGATTCGTGACAAACATCGTTACGACCGCAGCATCCGCGTCACCGAACATGCCGGGCTGCGTTACTACTTCTACGATCCCGATCGCAACCGCGCCGTGGTCGGTTTTGCGGTCGAGAATACAGGGTCGCCGAAAGTGAACCCGGTCGGGTTGAAGAAGAAAGGGGCGCGCCGTGAATACGCCTTCATGTTCGCCGACCGTGCACGCGAGAACATCTACCTTGCAGTCAACGACGATGTGAAGCTGTCGGGGCGCTTCAGCCACGACAACATGTTCCGCGAACTGCACTTCTTCCCACGCAACCAGCTGCCGACGTTGGCGTTGGACAACGCGAAGCACGTATTTCGCGTGACGCTGCCGACCGGCGAACCCGTGCTGTTCGATCAGGACTCGCTCGAGGTCGTCGGCGGGGCGCTACGCGAAAGTCCAATCGACTTCAATCGCAGCCGCCACCAGCGCCGTAATCCGGAAGTACGCTACCAGGGCAAGTATCTGGCGATCACCGTGGCTCAGCGCGGCGAAGCACCACGTCGGGCCAAAGTCTGGGGCCAGACGAAGTTCGCCGAGGCCTACTATCCGGCGAAATACGCCAAATCCTGCCGCCTTTCGCCGGGACACATCTGGGATCAGAAACCGAAGCGCGGCGACAGTGACCCCACGCTGAAAATGCTGCACAAGTCTGACGAGCAGCTGTTCGCCATCGTCGAAAAGCAATGTGGCTGGGACCTGTCGGCACTACGCCGCGACGCACCGATCCTGGTGAAGGCGAGCGACTGATCCGGTCAGAGGAGCAGGTCGCGGATATCACCGATCCGCCGCACCGAAGGACGCTGCCGCTGCAAAGCCGGCGGTAGCGTCGCGAGATACGCCCGTGCCTCGACATGGCTGGCAAAACTGCCGACGACCAGCCCATAGATGGCCTCGCCACCACCCCGCGTCTTCAGCAATCCCAGCGGCTCATCCAGCGCAACGCCAGTGAGCAAACGGGCAACATCGGGTTCCTTGCGTCCACCGACGACGTGAATGGTGTAACGGTCGTCTCCCTGCAACGCCCACCACCCGTCCGGTGCGAGACGGTCGCGCAGTACCCCGCCGGTTGCACCGGCTGGTTCGAGCGTCGACGCGGGAAGCAACTGCCCTGGCGCACCAGCGGCCACTTTCTGCACCTGTCCGGCAACGACGCTGGTCCACAAGGATTCCACGCCGTGCGCAAGACGTCCGACGCGCTCCGGCAGCAACGCGACTTCGCTGCGTAGGGTCCTACCGAGGTCCACTGCACCCAGCCGCCATTCCTGCGTGAGCGTACGCAGTTGTCGCAGCAATTCCACGCGTGTGTCGATCGGTTGCAGCGCCAGCCAGGCACTGGCGACACTACCGATCAACACCAGCAACAACAGCGCGATGAATCCACGATGCGCGACACGCGGTGCCGGACGGTTTCCTGCGCCGCCGCGGGTTGGCCGCATTGGTGCATCCGCCGTCGCCGAGTACCCGTTCATCACTGCTACCTGTTGTGCCATGTGCTCGACATGGCCACGCGCGTCGACGAAACGCTGGTGCAGTCGTTCATTCTCGGCATGCAACGCGGCGATCTCATCGGCCGCTGAGCGCGTCGCCACGGGCGGATCCTGAACGCATTGATCCTGGGGGACGGGGTCGCCCGGCAAGAGGACGTCCGGATCGTTCCTGGCGAGTTCGGCGGCCGCGGTGCCAACGATCCAGGTCGACGGAAACAGAGAACGCTTTGTGCCCACGGGCTCTGCGTGCGACATGTGAACCTCAGTAGACCGGAACCGGCAGGTCCCGATCTCAGCAATGTACGTTAGATTAATCTAATACTCTAATCGTTTGGTTCGCAGCTTGTTGCCGCTGTGTTTCGCCAATCCGGGGCAACCGGGCGATAAACTGCGCATTTTCAAACGCTTGGGAGCTGCTCTCATCATCGGCAAAACGCGAGCCGTCTTTACGCCGTTCGTCATGATTTCGACAAATTGCAGAATCTGCAGACTAGGAAACGCAATCATGCGCACTGCGTCCGCGGGCTGGCGCAAGCCGAGCACGCAAGCCCGAAAGGCGACTCGATCAGTACCTGATAATGTTTTGAGGAAGATCAAAGCAGCCAGGCGGAGGATGGGCCAGACTTCATTCAACGCAACGCACTTCTTCTTAAAGAACGCATTGCGTGGGATCTCACTCCTCCTGACTATTGAGTTTATTTACCCGTCGCTTCGCGGCGGGTTTTTGTTTTCCGCCCTCACTGCCACCGCCAGATCAGCGGCCAGACGCGATAGCAGCCCGCTCAGGGTCGACGCGTAGGCTTCGTAGTCCGCACGCGGGCTGGCACTGCGGTAGTCGTTGCGCCCGACTTCTATCACATCGGCGGTGCGGTCGTCGATAACCGACCAGGCGACATCCAGCCGTAGCTCGCCGCCGAGCGGGCCATCGAAGGTATAGATCTCGAGTGCGATGCGGTAATCGGTACTGGCGACGATGCGACTCGGATAGCTGTAGATGCGATCGGTGCCGAGACGTGCGCCGAGCTGCGCCGCGAGCACGCGTTGGATTTCCTGGTCCAGCGAACCACCCCAGCGGTTAAATTCATCGACATTCAAACGGTTATCGCCGCCGCGGCTGACGATCTGCGGGCGATCGAGGTACTGAGGCAGGTCGATCGGTCCGAGTGACAACGACACCGCCAACGGTGAGCCGCCCACCGCGATGGAACCGTCGTTGAGCGTATAGAACTGTGCCTGCGGCGTCGTCGCACAACCGCTGATCCAGAATCCGAGCAGCAGCAAAGACGTTACTCGAAGGCATCTGATCATTGGCTCGGGTCTCCCTTACCCCGCAACAGCGCCTCGGGATGGCGCTCGACATAGTCGGCCATGATACGCAACGAACGCGCAGCACCGCCCAATTCCTTGAGGACACGCAACGCCTCGGACTGCAGTGGCGAGTTGCTCGCCAACAACTTCTCGAGCCCGGCGAGCGTCGAGCGTGTCTGCACCAGCGTGCGACCCAACTCCGTTGCCGTCTCACGATCGAGCTTCTTCAGCAGGCTCTCGGTAGACACCGCGGTCTCGCGCAAGGCAGCGAGACTCGCCGAGAGGTCCTTGCCGATGGCGTCCAACGGCAGGTTCGCGAGCTTGCTCAGCAGACTGCTCAGCTCATCGAGCGTGGTCGGCACGGTCGGCAGACTGGGCAGTTCGCCGCTCCAGGTAATCTGTCGTGGCGGGTCATCGGGATAGAAATCCAAGTCGATATACAGGGCACCGGTAAGCAGGTTGCCGCTCTTCAGTTGCGCACGCAGCCCCTGCCCCACCATGTGATCCCAGAGACGACGGCGTGCCTGATCGTCGACAGCGGCCCCCAGCCGGTCGGGTTCGATCGCGATATGCACGGGGATCTCGACACTGCGTTGCTCCGCATCCGTACGCAGCGCGATCTCGGTCACCTCACCGACGCGGATGCCGCGAAACTCGACCGGCGCACCGATAACCAGGCCACGCACCGAGCCCGCGAACGACAGCTGCCATTGTTCGCGCGCGGCATATTGTGTGGCCATTGCCGCATCCTGATCCGGATACAACCGAAACTCGGTATCGGCGGCAGCCGGTCCGGCCGTCGCTGCCCCGGGGGGCGCACCGAATGCGACACCACCCAACAATACCGAGGCCAGCGAGTCCGTATTCACGCGGATGCCGTTTGCATCCAGCGAAAGGCCGACACCCGAGGCGTTCCAGAATCGCGTCGCATGGGTCACCCAGGTGTCGTATGGCGCATCGATAAACACCGTTACCGCGACCTGATGGTCGTCACGCAATGCGTAACGGATGACGCGCCCGACCTCGATGCCACGATGCAGCACGGGTGAGCCCTCGGCCAGCGAACCGAGCACGTCGGTAACCAGCGTGAACGTGCCACCACGTTCGACCGCGGCCACCAGGGGCGGCGTCTCGAGGCCTTGGAAGGCGCGCAGCGGTGCCCCGCCCGCCGCCAGATCAGCGGCGATGTAGGCGCCACCGACCAGGGTGTTCAAGCCAGACACCTGGCCGCGGCTCAGGCGTGGCCGGACGACCCAGAAACGTGCCTTGTCGTTGATATATTCCGCCATCTTCACCGACAGACGGGCACGCACCAGCACATGCTCCAGGCCCTCGGCCAGGTCGATGGTCTCGACCACGCCGATGTCCACGTCCTTGTAACGCACGCGGGTCTTGCCGGCCTCGAGCCCCTCGGCCGTCTCGAAGCTGATCGTCACCAACGTCCCCTGTTCGGTATAGGCACGGTAGCCGAGCCATGCGGCGGCGAGCAGAGCGACCAGCGGGATCAGCCACACCAGCGACACGGTCCGATGGTTGTCGGTGCGCGCCTCGGGCAGTGCATCGGGGATGGTGTCGTCAATAAGCGGGGTGTTGGACATCTTGGTGGGGGACGTTATCCCAGATCAGGCGTGGATCGAAAGTACTCGCGGCGAGCATGGTCAGTACCACGACAGCGGCAAAGTAAAGCGCACCGGTGCCGGCCTCGATCTGCGCGACGGCACCGAGATGCACCAGCGCCACCAATACCGACACCACGAACACGTCGACCATCGACCAGCGGCCGACGAACTCGGTGAAACGATACAACCGGGTGCGATCATCGGCGCGCTCGACCGACCGTCGCTGCACCGAGATCAGCAAATACGCGAGGATGACCATCTTCACGATCGGCACCAGGATGCTGGCGACGAACACGATCAGTGCGAGCGGCCACATACCGTGCAACAGCAGATATTCGGCACCACTGAGAATCGTGTCGGAGCGCGTCTGGCCAAGCGAAGTGACGTGCATGATCGGCAGCAGGTTGGCCGGCAGGTACAGCATGGCCGCAGCGACCAGCAGCGCCCAACTGCGCGATACGCTGCGCGGAATACGACGATGCAGACGGGCATGGCAGCGCGCGCAGCGCACGTCGGCACACACCGCGGGACAGCGGTTCACCTGTCCGCAGGCATGACAAGCGATGAGATTGCGTCGCAGTGCGGTGTGCGCCGTCGTCGTCATGCGACGCGATCCCACAGTCGCTGCGGATGGACCTGCGTCGTCGAAGCCGCGAGCACGATGACCAGCAGGCCGAGCGACCATGCCGCCGGCCCCGGAACGATGGTCGCCTGCTCGGCGAGCTTGACCGCGGCAACCAGCACACCGAGCAGGAAGATCTCCAACATGCTCCACGGCAGGATTGCCTGCACCAGACGCAGCGCGCCGACGAAAGCCGGCGGCCGCAGGCCGAACTGCAGCGGCAGGTAGATATAGATCAGCAATGCGATGTGCAGCAGCGGCGCGATGATTGTGGTGAAGGCCACGACCGTGGCCAGGATCGGTGCCGGCTGTGCGTACAACTGGCGGATCCCGGCGAGCAGATAGGCGTCGTCGCGTTGGCCGTTGAGGCCGAATTCGAGCAACGGGAAGACGTTGCTCAGGACGAACAGGATCAACGCCGTGAAACCCAACGCCAAGGGCGCCGCCACCGGGTCACGCCCGCTGTGGTGCAACACACAGCCGCAGCGTACGCAGCGCACGCGCATACGGCCATGCTCCGCGGGCAGGCGCTGCAGCAGATCGCATTCGTGGCACGCAATGATGTTGTGATGATGCACGGGTTGTCGCGACATGTCGGACGCAGAGTAACAGACTGCTGCGCCCGCGTGCTGCGCACCGTGACCTAGGCCGCTCGCTCACCAACACACGCTGCGGACGCTGTAGTCGGCCGCCACCCGAGCACATCTCGCTGTGTACGCAATCGCCTCAGCCTAGTGCACAAAGCCCTGTTTTGGTGCGAAAAAGCGCGCCTTTTGCTATGACGCCGATTGATAAGTGACAGTCCTCGTTCAAAAAAACTTTCTGGCATAAGGATTGCTTTGCTCGCTGCTATCAGAACCTGGCAACGGCGCCGAGGTTCTCGCTGAAGTTCGATGTCCGGTTGGCGCACGACCCGAGTCGTCGCGCGCCGCATCGATAGCGTGGGTAACGAAGCCCTGAGTGTCCATGGTCGTCTCGACCACGGCGCTCGGGGCTTTTTTTTTGGAGCGATCGAAGATGCAGAAAGAGAAACTGGTGTTGATCGGCAACGGCATGGCCGGCGTGCGTACGCTCGAGGAGCTGTTGAAGCTGGCGCCGGAGATGTATGACGTCACCGTATTCGGTGCCGAGCCGCATCCCAACTACAACCGGATCATGCTGTCTCCCGTGCTGGCTGGGGAAAAGACGGTCGACGACATCGTCCTCAACGACCGCGCGTGGTATGCCGACAACGGCATCACGCTCAAGACCAACGCGAAGATCGAGCGCATCGACCGCGCCGGTCGCAAGGTGATCAGCGCAGACGGCGAAGAGACACCGTACGACCGCCTGCTGATCGCAACCGGCTCCAACCCGTTCATCATCCCGGTACCGGGCCACGACAAGCAGGGCGTGATCGGCTTTCGCGACATCGCCGATGTCGAGACCATGCTCGCGGCATCGAAGAACTACAAACACGCCGTCGTCATCGGCGGTGGTCTGCTCGGCCTCGAGGCCGCCAACGGCCTGATCAAGAACGGCATGACGGTTACCGTCGTGCACTTGCTCGACACGCTCATGGAGCGTCAGCTCGACAGACCTGCGGCAGCGTTGCTCAAGGCCTCGTTGGAACAGCGTGGCATGTCCTTCCTCATGCAGGCGCAGACCGCCGAGATCATTGGCGGCGAGCGCGTGCAGGGCGTGAAGTTCGCCGACGGCAGCGAGATTGCGGCCGACCTGGTCGTGATGGCGGTCGGCATCCGTCCCAACATGACCCTGGCGCAGGGCTCGGGCATCCATTGCGAGCGCGGCATCGTCGTCAACGACACCATGCAGACGTTCGACCCGCGCGTGTACGCGGTCGGCGAATGCGTACAGCACCGCGGCACCTGCTATGGCCTCGTCGCGCCGTTGTTCGAACAGGCCAAGGTCGCGGCCAACCACCTCGCCCATCTCGGCATCGCGCGCTACGAAGGTTCGGTCACCTCGACCAAGCTCAAGGTAACCGGCATCGACCTGTTCTCGGCCGGAGAATTCAACGAGACCGAAGGCGACGAGACCCTCGTGCTGCAGGACCCGGCCGCCGGTGTGTACAAAAAGCTGGTCCTCAAGGACAACCGCATCAAAGGCGCGGTGATGTATGGCGATACGCTCGACGGCACCTGGTACTTCCAGCTGTTGCGCGAAGGCACCGACATCAGCGCGTTCCGCAAGACCATCCTGTTCGGTCAGCATGACCTCGGCGACGCCGGCCACGGTGACGAGACACGCATCGCTGCGCTCAGCGACGACGCCGAAATATGCGGCTGCAACGGTGTATGCAAAGGCGACATCGTCAACGCGATCGTCAAGAAGGGCCTGTTCACCCTCGAAGAGGTCCGCGCCCATACCAAGGCATCGAGCTCGTGCGGCTCCTGTACCGGCCTCGTCGAGTCGATCCTTGCCAGCACGGTCGGCGAGGGTTATAGCGCAGCACCGAGCAAAAAGCCGATGTGCGCATGCACTGAACACAGCCACGACGAAATCATCGCGGGTATCAGGGAGCACGAGCTCAAGGACATGACCGCGGTCCGCAAGTTCTTCGAGTGGAAGAACACCGACGGCTGCGCCAGCTGCCGTCCGGCACTCAATTACTACCTGCTTGCCAACTGGCCTGGGGAGTACCAGGACGACGCCCAGTCGCGCTTCATCAACGAGCGTGCACACGGCAACATCCAGAAGGACGGCACCTACTCGGTCGTGCCACGCATGTTCGGCGGTCTTTGCACGCCGGCAGACCTGCGCGCAATCGCCGATGCCTGTGAGAAATACGACGTACCGGAGATGAAGGTCACGGGCGGACAACGTATCGACCTGTTCGGCGTGAAGAAGGAAGACCTGCCGGCAATGTGGAAGGACCTGACCGACGCCGGCCTCGTATCGGGCCATGCCTACGGCAAGGCACTGCGTACGGTGAAGACCTGTGCCGGAAAGAACTGGTGCCGCTTCGGTACGCAGGATTCCACCGGCCTCGGCGTAAAACTCGAGCAGATGACCTGGGGTTCATGGATGCCGCACAAGTTCAAGCTCGCGGTTTCCGGCTGCCCGCGCAACTGCGCCGAAGCGACTATCAAGGATTTCGGTGTCGTGTGCGTCGATTCGGGCTACGAACTGCACATTGGCGGCAACGGTGGCATCAAGGTGCGTGTCACCGACCTGCTGTGCAAGGTCGAGACCGAAGAAGAGGTACTCGAATACTGCGCGGCATTCACCCAGAAGTATCGCGAAGAAGCGCGCTACCTGGAACGCACCGCACCGTGGGTGGAGCGTGTCGGCCTGCAATACATCAAGGATGCGATGTTCGACGAGACACAGCGCAAGGCGCTCGCCGAGCGCTTCCGCTACTCGCAGCAGTTCGCCCAGATCGATCCGTGGAAGGAACGCGCCGACGGTGCCGAGGCACATGAGTTCCGCAAGATCGAGATCAGCGCGGCCTAACAGATTCAGCAGGACAAATAAGAGGTTTCAGCCATGAGTAATTGGATCGACATCGCGGCCCTGGAAGACATTCCGCAACTCGGTGCGCGCGTCATCAAGACCGACACGGTCGACATCGCCGTGTTTCGCACCGCGAGTGATCAGGTTTTCGCACTCAAGGACGAATGCCCGCATCGCAAAGGCCCTTTGTCGCAGGGCATCGTTCACGACACCACGGTCACCTGCCCGCTGCATAACTGGAAGATCGACCTCGCAAGCGGCCAGGCCAAGGCGCCCGACGAAGGCTGTTCGCGCAGCTACCCGGTCAAGATCGAGAACGGCCGCGTGCTGCTCGGCCTGATCGGACAGGAGGCCGCCGCCTGACACGTGCGCGTGCAGGCAAGTATTCGAACAACCACAGACGACGCCGTACCCAACCTGCTACGTGGCCATGAGGCCGCAAAGGTTCACCGGTAGACGGTATCCCTGGCGGAGAGATTTACATTTTTCATTTGCAATCGAGAGGTAGCAATCATGTCTTACTTGGAACCCAACGAATTTGTTTCGAAGATGGTCGATCAGGGCGAATCGAAGGTCTACATGTCCGCCAAGGACACCTTGATCCGTGCCTTCATGGCCGGCGCGATCCTCGCCCTCGCCGCGGCCTTCGCCATCACCGTCGCGACCAAGACCGGATCTCCCTTGGTCGGCGCGATACTGTTCCCGGTCGGCTTCATCATGCTGTACCTGATGAAGTTCGACCTGCTGACGGGTGTGTTCACGCTGGTCCCGCTGGCGCTGATCGACAAACGCCCCGGGGTCACCGTGGGTGGCGTAATGCGCAACTGGGGTCTGGTGTTCGTCGGCAACTTCGCCGGCGCGCTCACCGTGGCCTTCATGATGTCGTTCATCCTCACCTACGGCTACAACACCGACGGTGGCGCCATCGCGGAAAAAGTCAGCAAGATCGGCGAGTCGCGAACGCTGGGTTACATGGCACACGGCATCGATGGCTGGTTCACGATCTTCATCCGCGGCATGCTGTGCAACTGGATGGTATCGATGGGTGTCGTCGGCGCGATGATCTCGTCGTCCGCCACCGGCAAGATGGCGGCCATGTGGATGCCGATCATGCTGTTCTTCTTCATGGGTTTCGAGCACTCGATCGTGAACATGTTCCTGTTCCCCTTCTCGATGATCATGGGCGGCAACTTCACGTTCATGGAGTACATCATGTGGAACGAACTGCCGACCGCACTGGGTAATCTGGTTGGCGGCTTCTTCCTCGTCGGCCTGCCGCTGTACTTCACCCATGTTCGCACCAGCCCGGAGCGCATCCTGAAGAACCGTCCGGCTGCACGTCCGGCCGCGGAAACCGGTACCACGCAGGCGAGCACACTCAAAGCGGGCGCCTGATCGACGTAACAGCGTAAGATCCCGGTCCCGCAGGGGCCGGGATCACATCCGATGAAGACACAGCTGCAGATCGCCGCAGGGCAGGCGTCCAATCGCGGACGCAAACCGCTCAACCAGGATTTCTACGCGGTGATGGTTCCCAAGGAACCACTACTGAGCTCCAAGGGCATCGCCATCGCACTCGCCGATGGCATCAGCAGCAGCGACGTCAGTCAGATCGCCAGCCAGGCGTCGGTCACAGGTTTCCTCGAAGACTACTACTCGACATCCGAATCCTGGTCGGTCAAGACCTCGGCGCAACGCGTGTTGCAGGCGACCAACTCCTGGTTGTTCTCGCAGACACGCAACGGCCCGCACCGCTATGACCTCGATCGCGGTTATGTGTGCACCTTCAGCGCACTCATATTCAAATCGACGACGGCACACATCCTCCATGCCGGCGATACGCGCATCTACCGCGTCGTCGATGATTGCCTCGAACAGCTGACCGAAGACCACCGCTTGTGGGTGTCACGCGACAAGAGTTACCTGAGCCGAGCCCTCGGCATGCGCGACCGCCTCGAGATCGATTATCAATCGTTCGCCGTCGAGGTCGGCGACACGTTCATTCTCGCCACCGACGGGGTATACGAGTTCATCGACGCGGATTTCATCATCGATGCGATTGCGCGGCAGCACGACGACCTCGGCAAGGCCGCCGCGGCGGTCGTCGATCGTGCGCTTGCCAACGGCAGCGACGACAACCTCACGATCCAGATCGTGCGCGTCGAGCAACTGCCCGCACACGATCTCGATGAGCTGCAGCAGCACGCCTCGGCCCTTCCATTTCCACCCGAAGTCCGCGCGCGTACCGTGTTCGACGGCTACGAGATCGTGCGCGAGCTGCACCACAGCAGTCGCAGTCACGTGTTTCTCGCTGTCGATGTCGACACCCGACAGACCGTCGCGCTCAAGGTGCCGTCGATCGACCTGCGCGGTGATCCCGCCTATATCGAACGCTTTCTCATGGAGGAGTGGGTGGCGCGTCGCATCGACAATCCGCACGTACTCAAACCCTGCACGCAAACGCGCAAGCGCAACTATCTCTACATCGTCACCGAATACATCGAGGGCCAGACACTCAATCAGTGGATGACCGACAACCCGAAGCCCGACCTCGAGACGGTGCGCAACATCGTCGAGCAGATCGCACGTGGCCTGCAGGCCCTGCATCGACAGGAGATGCTGCACCAGGACCTGCGCCCCCACAACGTGATGATCGACGAAACGGGTACCGTCAAGATCATCGATCTCGGTTCGGTGACCGTTGCCGGTATCACCGAGATCACCGACCCGATGGCGCAGCCGCATATCCTCGGGACGGCGCAGTACACGGCACCCGAGTATTTTCTCGGCGAGTTGGGCACGCAGCGCTCCGACCTGTTCTCACTCGGCATCATCGCGTACCAGATGCTGTCGGGCCAGCTGCCGTACGGCGCACAGGTCGCGCGCGCGACCACGCGCACGGCACAGCGTAAGCTGGTCTACCGCTCGGTGCGCGACGACGCGCGCAGCATACCGACCTGGATCGATGGTGCGCTGCGCAAGGCCGTGCACCCCAACCCGTTCAAGCGCTACGACGCACTATCCGAGTTCATCCACGACCTGCGACATCCCAATCCCACGTTCGTGAGCCAGGGACGACCGCCACTGCTCGAGCGCAACCCTTTGCTGTTCTGGAAAGGCCTGTCGCTGCTCCTCGTGATCGCGCTTATCGCCACACTCGTGACACATCCGATGCTGCACAGCTGAGCGGCACACGGCGGTCTGCCGATATCCTCGGGGCATGCCGAACTATCCTGCCGCCACGCTGTTCATCCCGCACAAACGATTCGCACGTTGGCGCACGGATTCCCTACCTGGTGGTGCCGATAGGATCCAGTCACAACCCAACGCCATCGCGAGGCTCAGACATCGGCATACTGCACGCGTGCGCCGATCCAACGCTGGATGAGT
>JAGRHA010000081.1 GCA_020445205.1 Gammaproteobacteria bacterium | reverse complement strand
TCGTCACGTCGATCGTGCCTCCCATCATGCGCACCAGGTCGTAGGTGATCGCCAATCCGAGGCCGGTACCACCATAGCGCCGGGTCGCCGAACTGTCTGCTTGCTCGAACGGATGAAACAAGCGCCCCAGCTGTTCATCCGCCATGCCGATGCCACTGTCTGTCACGGTCAGCAGCAAGCGTCCTTCGCGGTCATCCACTTGCAGTGCAACCGAGCCCCGGTCGGTGAACTTGACCGCGTTCGACAGCAGGTTCAGCAGCACCTGTTGCAGTCGCCGGGCGTCGCCCTGAACCCATTGTGGAACGCTCGCCGCGCGTTCGACACGGAAATCGAGGCCCTTCTTCCGCGCCATGCCCGAGACGGCATCAAACGCCGCCGAGATCACCGTCGACAGCTGAAACGGCTCGACTTCGATCTCGAACTTGCCGGCCTCGATCTTGGAGAAATCGAGGATATCGTTGATGACACTGAGCAGATGCTCACCCGAGTCGAGCACGCGCTGCCACTGCACACCGTTTCGTTCGTGTTCGGCCTTACGCAACCCGATACGAGCCGTACCCAGTATCGCGTGCAAGGGCGTGCGGATTTCATGGCTCATGTTGGCCAGGAACTCGCTCTTGACCTTGGCAAGACGTTGCGCCTCGCGCAATGCATTCTTGGTGGCCAGTTCGGCCTGCTTGATGTCACCGATGTCCTGCACCGATCCGACGGCCGTCATGACGTCGCCGTGCTCATCAAACGTGAACTCGGCTTGCTCGCGCACCCATTTCGTCTGCTCACCAACGACGATGCGGTGCTCGATATCGTAGGGCTGACCCTGGAGCGCCGCGTCCCATGCCGCCATTACGCGCTGCTGGTCGCGTGGATCGATACGGTCGATGAAATCCTGGATACGCATCACCGAGCCCAGCGGCACACCGAAGATACGGTAGGTCTCATCGGACCATTGCAGGTGGTCGTTGCGCACATCGAGACGCCAGCTACCCAGATGGGCAATCGCCTGGGCCTGTGCAAGTTCGTCCTGCAGCAGCTTGAGGCGCGTCGTATCGGTCGCGATCCCGATCAACGCGTACGCGTTTCCTTGCTCGTCACGCAACGGCACCTTCGTCGTCAGGTAACTGTGCAGTGCCCCGTCGGGGGTCGGCACCACTTCTTCGAACGTATGCGCCTCACGACCGGAGAGAACCCTCTTGTCCAGCGCCATGATTGCGTCAGCGACCTCCGGCGGCAGCAACTCTGCATCAGTACGACCGATCGCCTGCTCGCGCGTTACGCCCACCGCCTCTTCGAACTGCCGGTTGACCATGAGGTACTTGCCATCGGCGTCCTTGGTGAAGAACACCGCCGGGAGGTTCTCGATGATCGTGGTGAGTTGTCGCTGGCTCGATTTCAGCTCCCCGCTGCGCTTGGCAACGAGCTCTTCGAGGTTGCCGCGATACGCCTGCAGCTCGTCCTCGTTGCGTTTGCGATCAGAGACATCGCGCACGACGGAGTGCAGCACCTGTCGGCCGCGCAGCGAGAATGAGGTCAACGTGACCTCGGCAAAGAATTGACTGCCGTCCGCACGCGTATGCAGCCATGGGAAACGATGTACGCCGGACTCGCGCACGATCCTGAGCGCCTCTTCCGCTTTGTCGTACGAGGTTTCGCCATCGGGCTGGAACTCAGGGGAGACATCGGCCGGATGCAGATCGAGAAACGCCTGTTTGTCCGGATAACCGAACAAGGCCACGGCGGCCTGGTTACATTCGACAAACCGATTGTCGTCGACGATCACCGATGCGTCCGCCGACTTTTCGAACAAGGTCCGGAAACGTTCATCGCGCTCACGCAGCTCATCTTCCATCTGCTTGCGTGCGGTGATGTCGTGTGCGATACCCAGCACACCGACGAGCTTGCCCTGCGCGTCACGCATCGGTGTCTTTGTGGTTTCGACGAGTTCGTGGTGACCATCGCTCGCGAACGTCAGCATCTCCTCGTTGGTCGAGGGGCCACCGACGGCGACGGCTTTGAGATCGTTCGCACGGAAAAAGTCGGCGAGATCACCGTCGACGAAATCGTAGTCGGTCTTGCCGACTATCTCGGCGCCGCTGGCGCCATACAGCGTTTCGAAACGTCGGTTGCACGCAAGGTATACGCCGTCGGGATCCTTCAGCCATACGAGGTCAGGGATCGTATGGATCAGTGTATTGAGGAACGCGCGCTCGCGTTCCAGTTCCTTCAACGCGCGCTGCCGTTGCGTGATGTCGACACTCATGCAAACGAAGAACGGCGATTCGGGATCGTCACCGGGAATCGCGAACAGCGTTGATTCGATGCGCCGCTGCTCGCCACTTTTCCTGACGACCCACGATTCCTCGGGTCCGACGCGGTCGCGACTCACCGCTACGTACTGCAGCAGGCGCTGAAACTCCTGCGCCTGCTTCTCGGTGAAGATGAGCCTGTCCAGCGTCTTACCCAATGCTTCGTGCGCAGTGAAGCCGAACAACTTCTCCGACGCGGCATTCCAATAGATGACCTCACCCGAGACATCAAACCACTGCACGGCGACGTTGGGCGACTCCTCGAGTGTGTTGCGCAGCCGCATTTCCGAGACGTTCAATCTGTCGCGGGCACGCACACGATCGGTGATATCGACCGCCTGCGGTACCAGCCAGGCGATTTCGCTGTCAGCATCCTTCACGGGATGCAGCGAGTAAGCGAGGACGCGATCGTCGCCCGTTGTGCGCACGACGATCTCGAAATGCGCCGCATCACCCTGTCGCGCGCTGAGGATCGCTTGCTCGATGAGCGCGCGGCCACCAGCCGTATCAGCGAACATGGGCAGGTCGGCGAGCGAGCGACCGACAACATCGTCACTGCTTGTCGCATTCGCCCACAGCGTTGCGTCGTTGAGCCGCAGCACCTTGCCCTCGGCATCTGCGAGGCCGATCATGAGGTGCGGGTTGTTGAGCATTACGTTCAGCTGCGCCTCGCTGTCCTGCAGTGCCCGCGTGCGCTGCGCCACCGCACGCGCCATGCGGTTGAAGCTGCCGCCCAGCAACGCGAATTCGTTGTGGCCTTTCTCATCGGCGCGCACGTCGTAATCACCGCTCGCAATCGCCCGGCTGGCGTCGAGCAACCTGCCCAGACGCGTGCCGACACGCAGCCCGATCATGACGAGAATGACGATCGTCACGGCCAGGCCGGCAGCCATCAGGCCGAGATTTTCAGTCAGCAGCTGGCGGCTGGTCTCCTGCAGCAGGCGCATGGAAAGCCCGTAACGCAGCTCGCCGACACGGTTGTCGCCATAGAGAATCGGCTGCGACACATGCACGACGCCGCTCCGCAACTGCTCCTGCAGCGGCACGTTGGCGAACGGCAGTGGATTCGGCAGCTCGCGACTGGAGCTCAGGACCATGCCGGCATCGTTCATTAGTGCGAGGTAAACGATGCCCTGGCCATCGTTGCGCACCAGCGCATTGAGATACTCGTCGAGGGTATCCAGGGTTTCGTTCGCGGTATGCGGTATGAGCGCGAGGTTCAGGGTTTCCGATGTCTGTGCGATGAGTGCGACCGCATTTTCCAATGCAAACCGGTCCAGCACGCGGTCAGTGTTCGAATTGACCAGGCTGAACAACACCAGCAACGCCAGTATGCTGCCGGCGATGAGGCGGAAACGTAGCGAATGAAACCAGCTTTTAATCATTCAGAACACAAAGTCCAGGCTCAAGGTGGCGAGCCACTCCTCCTGCGGATCGTCGAAGCGATATCCAGGCCCGTGGTTGCTTAGCTGCCCCCAACTATCGTTATCGGGCTGTACCCGGTCGATCTGAAGTTTGACCATCGCGCTGTCGCCGAGGGCACGGGAAAGACCGGCCGACACCGTGTGACCGTCGTATCGTGTAGCGGCGAGCAGGGTATCGACCTGCGCCCGCAACGGGCCTGCGCGCGGATCGGTGTCGTCGCCGTAGGTCTTGCGCTGCTCGAAAGAGAGGTAAGGCATCCACGCGCCGAAATGTCTGCCTACCGTCACATACGCGCCAAACTGGTCACGCGGGTAACCGTCCACGGAAATATAGCCGGCCTCGGCAAGCAGCAACCAGCCGGCACTTTCGTGTTGTGCGCCGAGGGCAAAGGAGTGCATCGGCGAGTCCTCGACCTCGAGGTCGTCCGCCAGTTGTGCGCCACTGGAGAACGTGCGCAGGCCGCCCAGCAATTGCGTCACGTTACGGTTGCGCAGGGTCGTCTCGTTATAGCCGTAACCTAGCTTGAAACGTGTGCCGCCCGAATCAAGCGTGAGGTAGAGAAAACCGCCGCGTGAATCGATGGATGCGGTTCGGCTGCTGTTCGGCAGAGGCGCTTCGAACGTCTTTTCACTCCAGCCCAACTGCCACTCGGCGTGCCAGCCACCGATGGCGTTGTTGACGATCAGCTCAACGCCATCACTGGCGTGCACGGGCACGAGGCCGTAGACCGACTGCGGCGGACGGACCCACGGCTGGGCAAACCTGACCTGGCGTGTCTCCGAGAACAGGAAGGCCGGTGCCGGCATCCGGCCGAGCCGCAGGCTGACCCTGTCATCGACGCGCCAGCGCAATTGTGCGACCTCGATTCGCGGATCGTAGTGACCGTCTTCATCCTGGTCCGCGACCATTTGCAGCGCCAGCGACAGTCGGTCGCCGACCTCGGCGTCGAGCTGCACGCCCAACAGCGAGTCGATGCCGGCGTCACAGCGGCGCGAGCGTCCCGGGCCGTCGGGCTGGCCGTAGGCGACGTAATCCGCGTCGTCGCCGGAAAAGCAGGCCACGGCGGCCGTGGCGAAGCCGGCCCAGTGGACATCGACCGCCGCCGCGGCTTGCGCGAATCCGGCGAGGCATAGCGCAGACACGAGCATGCGTGGCGTCTTTTTCATTGACGGTCCTCCTCGGCGAGGTCGAGGACGATGCGCGCACCGGGAGGCAATTTCCCCGCGGGCACATAGGTGATGAGCGACGGATCCGCACGTAACGCGTCTTCGAGCTCGTGCAGTGCGATCTTCGCCGGTGGACGACCTCGCCCCGAAAACACGCGTTGCGCCCAATGCGCACGGATGCTGGCCGGCGATCGCTCGGTGAGGGCACGATAGAAGCTGGCATACAACGCGCGGTCGCTGCTGTCGCGGACGCTGACGCCCCAGGGGTTTCCGCCGACCCCCAGAAACAAGCCGGCGGCTTCGCCGCGGTCGAGCTGTTGCACCGGCCCGTCTGCCGCACCGACAACCCAGACATCGGCCAGCGCGGTAGTGCTCAGCAGCAACCACACGACAAAGTGACCGCAGATGCGCGCGATGCTGCGATCAGGCATACATCGCCACACGAGCCATCGTCATGCGAGATGCTCTGTTCGCTGTCCGCGCTGTTGTCAACATACCGGCAGCACGCGCTGCCTCTGGGGTTGGGTTCATCCAACCGCAAATCGGCACGTGCGGCGGAGAATTGAGGCCGTGGCGAATCTCGTGACTCAGTCGATCCAGGAATTGGCGTTGCCCTGGACGTCCGCGATGCGACGGTTGCGGCGGCGCTCCTCGTCGTCGGGCGGATCGGCGCGGTGCCAGGCGAGCAACGTCCGGCGCTGCCGTTCGTAGATCTGCAATTGATACCGATCGGCGAGGTAGAGCATCGCCCGCGCGATGTTGCCACGCGACGCCGGGCGCGGTTCGACGACGCCCGCGCGGTAGTCGATTTCGAAATCGCAACCGCGTTCGATGTGTGTTTCACCGCGGATCTCCCGGTACGGCAAGGCACCGCGCCGGCGATTGATGTCCTTGCGCGCCGGATACATGTTGTGCATGTCCGACTCGATTTCATTGAAACGCGCGCTGCTGCGCCGACAGGCGTCACGGTCACCGCACCGCAGCGCCCGCGTTACCCAGCTCATCGGGTACACATGCTCGATGTTGTAGTCGCGATCGAAAGCGGCGAAACGCGTGCCGCAGTACAGCCCGGCACCACCGTCCGGGTACAGGGTGCGCCAGAAGACCGGGATCGTATCGAGGTAGTTGCGCTCTCCCGCAGACACGATGAGTGGAAAACACAACAGCGCAAACATGACGTGTTTCACGTCGTCTCCTTTCCTGTCGACACCGAGTAACGGATAATCCCCCCACCTGGAAAAAATGAAAAGCGAGTGCCGGAAGGATGGACGAGCAGCAGGTCGAGAACGAACTTGCCGACACGCAGCCCGAACACCGGGGGGGGCCCTGGAAGGCGATCATCATCGTCATCATCGCCACGCTGATTGGCGTCTGGCTGGTACCCGGCGACGATGAATCGCCAGGCAGCCGGGAAACGGTCAGCGGCCAGCAGGCCGCGCCGAGTCTGCTCGAGCCGGCCGCGCCAGCGACGGACGCCACCCGGCCGCCCGACACCGCACCGGCATCGGCGCCGGACATCGAGCAGGCGCCGGCGACGGCAGCAGGCGAGCCCGCCGAGAGCGGTGTCGTCAGCGAGGTCGAGGAGCCGGTCGACACCAGCCCCGGAGCGCGTGCGCGCGCCCTGATCGCCGAGATGCGCGGCAAGGGCGAAGTACGGGTCGACGCGGTATTCGATGCCGCCAACCGGGCCCAGGCCGACGGCGAGCTCGCCGATGCCTACCTGCTGTATTTCTTCGCCGCCCGCGAGGGGCACGGCGGCGCAGCGTTGACCCTGGGCCAGCAAGCCGACCCGGCGACGCGCGATCCCGCCAGCAGCGTGTTCGAGTCGGCCGATCTCACGCAGGCGCACAAGTGGTACCAGATCGCCGCACAGAACGGCAACGACGAGGGACGCAGCCGCCTCGCCGACCTGCGCAAACGGGTCGAGGAAATGGCTGCCAATGGCGACCCACAGGCACAGCGGGTCGCACTGCTATGGCAATAAGCATGACCAGACTGTCGATGCCCCTGGCGGCGATCACGACACTCGCCGCGCTCCTGCTGTCCGCAACGGTGCTGGCGACGCAACCCTTGCTGATGCCGGGCAAACAGGCACTGTTCCAACGCGTGCTGGCCGTCCCCGGCGCACGGCTGCATGCGGCAGCGGGCGATGCAAGCGGCAAACCCGTCACACCGTTTACCGCGTTCTACGTCTATGCGCGTCGCGACAATGCCGACGGCTGGTTGCAGGTCGGCACCGACCGCCACGGCGGTACCGATGGCTGGCTCAAGGCCAGCGACACGATCGATTGGGCACAGGGACTGACGGTCGCGTTCCGCAACGCCGAAGGCGCCGATCGCACACTGTTGTTCCGTGATGCCGACTCG
>JAGRHA010000080.1 GCA_020445205.1 Gammaproteobacteria bacterium | reverse complement strand
GAAACAATTCGTCCAATTTTGCGGTCTATACTCACCAGGACAGAGAGTTGGGCCCGGACGATGCGCGATCTATTGAGATGGCTGTACGGCAAGGCCACAGATTGGCTGACGAAGGACGGACCACCGTCCCCGACGCCACTCTGCGACTTCAACCGCCTTGGATTCGAATTACGCAAAGGCGACGTGATGCTCGTCGAGGGGCGCAGTCGCGTCTCGGAAGTCATCAAGATCATCACCCAGAGCCCGTGGAGCCATTCCGCGCTCTACATCGGCCGTCTCTACGATATCCGCGACCCCGACCTGCGCGAGGTGATCGGCTACCACTATGACGGCGACCCCGAAGACCAACTGCTGATCGAGGCCGTCATGGGGCGCGGTACGGTGATCACGCCGTTGACCGCGTACCGCCACGATCACCTGCGGATCTGCCGCCCGGCAGGCCTGTCGCCGGTCGACGCCGAAACGCTCATCGGCTATGCCGTGAAGCACCTGGGATGGGACTACGACGTGCGCCAGATCCTCGACCTCGCGCGCTTCTTCCTGCCGTGGAGCGTCATGCCACGGCGCTGGCGCTCTAGCCTGTTCCAGCACAACGCCGGCAATCCTACGCGTACCGTGTGTTCGACATTGATCGCCGAAGCCTTCATGTCGGTCGATTTCCCGATCCTGCCGTTCATCGACCGTAACGACGATGGCAGTGTGCGCTTCTTCAAGCGCAACCCGCGCCTCGCGGCGCCGCGTGATTTCGACTACTCGCCGTACTTTTCCATCATCAAATACCCCTATCTCGGTCTCAACGACGTCGGCCTCTACCACCGCCTGCCCTGGACCGACGACAGCATCTACAACGACGAGCGCCACGCCTTCAATCCGCCGCCGAGCAAGGTCCAGCAGCGCGAACTGGACAGCGACGACGACATCCTCGAGGAAGTGGTGCTCGAGGCGGAAGAAGTCGAAGCGATCGAGCAGATGCCAGCCGCATCGGGCTGGCGCAAACACCAGGCTTTTGCATTTCTGCGACGCAGAGGGTAATCGTTATGTGGACCTTGACCATCTTGGCTGCAATCGGCGTCGTCTGGGCGCTTGCCTACTGGGGTGCGGGAACCGGGGTGTGGATCGCCGCACTCGCAGCGGCATTGGCCGTGTTCACTGCCACGACCGACGCGGCATGGTACGTAACCACCCCGTTGTGGCTCACAGCAACGCTCGTCGTGCTGCTATTCGGTGTCCCGCGTATCCGTCAGCGTTACATCACGGCGCCGCTGTTCAGGCAATTCCGCAAGGTCATGCCGCCGATGTCGCAGACCGAGCAGGAGGCACTCGAAGCCGGCAGCGTGTGGTGGGATGCAGAGCTGTTCACCGGCAAGCCGGACTGGCAGCGGCTGCTCAACCTGCCGCGGCCGCACCTCAGTGAAAACGAACGCGCATTTCTCGACAACGAAACCGACACCCTGTGCCGCATGCTCGACGACTGGCGGATCACGCACGAAGAGCGCGATCTGCCGATCGAGGCCTGGCGTTACATCAAGGAGAAGGGCTTCTTCGGCCTGATCCTGCCCGAGGAGTTCGGCGGCAAGGCCTTCTCCGCACTGGCGCACTCGGAAGTGGTGATGAAGCTCGCGAGTCGCAGCATCACCGCGGCCGTCACCGTCATGGTGCCGAACTCACTCGGCCCCGGAAAACTGCTCATGCACTACGGCACGCGAGAGCAGAAAGCGTATTACCTGCCGCGTCTGGCGCGTGGTGAGGAGATACCGTGTTTTGCCCTGACCGGCCCCGATGCCGGCAGTGATGCCGGCGCAATCCCCGATCGCGGTGTCGTCTGCTACGGCGAATGGAACGGTGAAACCGTGCTCGGCGTACGCCTGAACTGGGAAAAACGCTATATCACGCTGGGCCCCGTATGCACCCTGATCGGCCTCGCATTCAAGCTCTACGACCCCGAGCATCTGCTTGGCAAGAAGGATGAGCTGGGAGTGACCATCGCGTTGGTGCCGCGCGATACACCGGGCGTCGAGATCGGTGAGCGTCACGTGACGTTGGACATCCCGTTCCAGAACGGACCGAATCGCGGCAAGGACGTGTTCGTGCCGATGACACAGCTGATTGGCGGCGTCGATTACGTCGGCCAGGGCTGGCGCATGCTGGTCGAATGTCTCGCCGAAGGTCGCGGCATCTCGTTGCCCGCACTGAGCGTCGGTGCGGGCAAGACGGCTGCGCGCTTCACCGGCGCCTATGCGGCCATCCGCAAACAGTTCAATCAGCCGATCGGGCGTTTCGAAGGCATCGAAGAGCCATTGGCGCGCATTGCCGCCCTCACCTACCAGATGGACGCAGCACGCACGCTGACGCTCGGTGCGCTGGATATCGGCGAAAAGCCGTCGGTGATTTCGGCGATCGTCAAATATCACCTTACGGAAAAGTATCGCCGCTGCATCAACGATGCGATGGACATCCAGGGCGGCAGTGGCATCTGCCTGGGGCCGTCCAACCTGATCGGTCGCGGTTATCAGGCGATTCCGATCGCCATCACCGTCGAAGGCGCGAACATCCTCACGCGCAGCATGATCATCTTCGGTCAGGGGGCGATCCGCTGCCATCCCTGGGTACTGCGCGAGTTCCAGGCGGTGCAGGACCCCGACCGCAAACGCGGGCTCGTGCAGTTCGACCATGCGATCTTCGGGCATGTCGGTTTCATGCTCAGTAATGTCGCTCGCAGCCTCTTTCTTGGTCTAACGCGCGGCCATTTCTCGGCCGCGCCGGTCGATGGTCCGACGCGGCGCTATTTCCAGCAGCTGCATTGGATGAGTGCGGCATTCGCGCTCAGCGCCGATGTCGCAATGATGACGCTGGGTGGTTCGTTGAAGCGCAAGGAACGCCTGTCGGCGCGCCTCGGCGACGTGCTCAGCGAGTTGTACCTCACGTCCGCGGTACTCAAACGTTTCGAGGACCAGGGGCGCCCGCAGGAAGACCTGCCACTCGTGACATGGGCCTGCGAGCATGCGTTCTACCAGATGCAGGAGAGCCTGCGCCTGCTGTTCCGCAACCTGCCGCTGCGTCCACTGGCGTGGTTGCTGCGCGCCGTGGTGTTCCCGAGCGGCACGCCGTACACGGCCCCACCCGACCGCGTCGACCATCTGGCTGCCGGCATCCTCCTGCAGCCGGGAGCGGCACGCGATCGCCTGACCGCGGGTATTTTCTCGACGGAAGACAACGCATACCGGCAGGGCCAGATCGAACTGGCATTCACACAGGCCGCAAAAGTCGCTCCAATCGAACGCACCTTGCGCGATGCCAAACGTGCCGGGCTGCTGCATGCCAACGATGCCGGCGCGCTCGCCGACGAGGCCTTGGCAGCCGGTGTGATTTCCGACGAGGACGCACGTGCGCTGAAGCGCATGACACAGCTGCGCCGCGACGTGGTGATGGTCGACAGTTTCGAGCCGTACGGTAACCGTAACGTGCTGGGTACGGTCGCGCCGCGCAAACCGACGATGTATGCCGTGAAGGGAGGTGGATGATGAATGCCAAAAGACTCGACCAGGATCATGGGCGATTGCGCGGCCGCGCGGTCTACGTGGTCGATGGCAGTCGCACGCCGTTTCTGAAGGTGCGCGGCAAACCGGGCCCGTTCCATGCCAGCGACCTTGCCGTTGCCGCCGGTCGCGCATTGCTGACGCGGCTTGCCGTCGACGCCGGGCACATTGATCAAGTGGTGTTGGGCTGTGTGTCATCGGGTCCCGACGAGGCCAACGTCGCACGCGTCGCGGCGCTGCGACTGGGCTGCGGTGAGCGCGTACCTGCGTGGACCGTGCAACGCAACTGCGCCTCGGGCATGCAGGCACTCGAATCGGCGGCGCTCGACATCGCCAGTGGGCGCAGCGACCTCGTGCTGGCCGGTGGCACCGAAGCCATGAGTCATCACCCCGTGTTGCTCAACGATGTGATGGTGGCCTGGCTCGGCGCCTGGAACCAGGCACGTTCGCTGGGAGCACGTGGGCGCGCGCTCATGCAACTTCGCGCCGGCCACTTCAAGCCGATCATCGCGCTGTTTCGCGGACTCACCGACCCGGTCGTCGGTCTGTCCATGGGCCAGACCGCCGAGGAACTCGCCGAACGTTTCGCAATCGATCGCACGACGATGGATGCCTACGCTGTACGCAGTCATCAACGCCTGGCCAATGCACTGGAGCAAGGCTGGATGGACGAGATCGAGCCGCTATACGACGCCGCCGGCAACGTCTATGAACACGACGATGGACTGCGCCCGGATTCGTCGGTCGAGGCACTGGCGAAACTGCGCCCGGTGTTCGACCGCCCGGTCGGGCGCGTGACGGCCGGCAACAGCGCACAGGTCACCGACGGTGCTGCAATGCTGCTGCTCGCCTCGGCAGACGCCGTACGTCAGCACGACTTGCCGGTCCTGGGTCGCATCGTCGACAGCCAATGGGCCGGACTCGATCCGGCACAAATGGGCCTCGGTCCCGTACATGCCATGGCACCGCTGATGCAGCGGCATCACCTCGATTCGCCGGACATCGGCACCTGGGAGATCAACGAGGCCTTCGCCGCACAGGTCCTGGCGTGCCGTGCGGCATGGACCTCGGACACCTATTGCCGAGAGCAGCTCGATCAACCACAGGCGTTCGCGCCGATCGACGAATCACGCCTCAATGTCGACGGTGGTGGCATCAGTATCGGTCACCCCGTCGGCGCCAGCGGTGCGCGCATCACCTTGCACGCGCTCAAGGTCATGCAGCGCGAACAACGGGATATCGGCATGGCCAGCCTGTGCATCGGTGGAGGACAGGGTGGCGCGCTGCTGCTCGAACGGTCACAGGAGTTTGCGTCATGAATCAGCACATCACCATCCACAAAGACGACGCTGGCATTGCCTGGCTGACGTTCGACAATGCCGATGGCGGTACCAACGTCCTGACCGAAGAGGTGCTGGAGGCGTTCGACCAGGCGCTGGTGCAGGTGGCGCAGATGCATCCGAAGGGCTTGGTGATCATCTCCGGCAAGCCATCCGGGTTCATCGCCGGGGCCGACGTCAAAGCGTTTGCGCGCATCCCCGGCGTCGCGTCTGCCGAACAGCATATCCGCCGCGTGCACGAGATCTTTCACCGTCTCGAATCGATGGCGTTTCCGACCGTGGCCGCGATCCATGGCTTCTGTCTCGGCGGCGGCCTCGAACTCGCGCTCGCCTGCGACTACCGTGTGTGCGGCGACGACAGCGCCACGCGCCTGGGATTCCCCGAAGTGAAACTCGGCATCTTTCCGGGTTACGGCGGCAGTGTTCGCAGCACGCGCCTGCTCGGCGACCTGCACGCGTTGCAACTCATGCTCGGCGGACGCACGGTCGGTGGCCGGGCGGCACGCAGGCTCGGACTCGTCGACATGGCGGTGCCACTGCGCCAGCTGCGTTCGGCCGCGCTGCAACTGCTGCAACGTAACGCCCGCCCCCGTCGTGCCGCCTGGTACAAGCGCCTGCCAGCGCTGCCGCCGCTACGCCCGCTCGTCACACACGTACTCGCCGCCCAGGTCGGCAAGCACGTCAACACGGAACACTATCCCGCGCCGCTCGAACTGTTGCAGCACTGGCGCACCACGGCGGGCGACGACGCGGCAATGTACGCCAGCGAGGTGCGTAACGTTGCGCGTCTGATCAACGCGACCCCGGCGCAGAATCTGATCCGCGTGTTCCTGCTGCAGGATCGCCTCAAATCGGAAGGCGACAAACGCGCGTTCGCGCCGCGTCACGTGCATGTTGTCGGTGGTGGCGTCATGGGCGGCGACATCGCCGCGTGGTGCGCACTGCGCGGTATGCGGGTGACCTTGCAGGACCGCGCGCCGGAATACCTCAGTCGTGCCGTGGAACGTGCGCACAGCCTGTTCCGCCACAAGCTGAAGGACCGCTATGCCGTGCAGGCAGCCGTCGATCGCTTGATGCCGGACCATCGTGGCAGCGGCGTACGCGTTGCCGACGTGGTGATCGAAGCGATCTTCGAAGACATCGATGCGAAAAGAACCTTGTACGCCACGATCGAACCGCAGATGAAACCGGACGCAGTGCTCGCCACCAACACCTCCAGCATCCCGCTGGATGTGCTCGGCGCGCAGCTCGCGCGCCCCGGGCGACTCGTCGGCCTGCACTTCTTCAATCCCGTGGCGAAGATGCCGTTGCTCGAGATCGTGCATGACGAGAATACCGAACCCGACATGCTGGTGAAGGCTGCGGCGTTCGCACGCCATATCGACAAGTTGCCACTCAAAGTGAAAAGCAGCCCGGGCTTCCTGGTCAATCGCGTACTCATGCCCTACCTCCTCGAGGCCGTCGAACTGCTCGACGAGGGCATACCCGCACCCCTCGTGGACAAGGCCGCACTGGCATTCGGCATGCCGATGGGCCCGATCGAACTCGCCGACACCGTCGGCCTCGACATCTGTCTGTCGGTAGCGGAAAAAATGGCTGCCGCACTGCATAATCCGGTTCCGGAAAGGCTGCGCGAAAGCGTCGCTGCGGGTGACCTCGGCCGCAAGTCGGGCCGCGGTTTCTACGTCTGGCGCGATGGCAAAGCCGTGAAAGACGCAGCCGAGGGTACGCCGGCGATGCCGCTTGCCGATATCAGCGACCGCCTGGTGCTGCGCCTGATCAATGAATCAGTCGCATGCCTGCGTGAAGGCGTCGTCGCCGACGAGGATCTGCTCGATGCCGGTGTCATCTTCGGTACCGGCTTCGCGCCATTCCGTGGTGGTCCGATGCACTATGTGCACAGTCGTGGTGTCGGCGAGGTGCAGCGTCGACTCGACGAACTCGAAAACCGCTTCGGGCAGCATTTCCATGCCGATGACGGTTGGGGGGCGATAGCCTGAGGCTCGACAAATCTGCTCAAGGAGGACGACGGTGTTGCAGGATAAATCGGTGATCGACATGCATGCCGCGCCCACGCTGGCGGACCTGTTCCGTGAGCGTTGCAGCCGATCGCCGGATGGACGTGCTTACGTTCAGCATCGTGATGGTGAATGGCGCCAGTTTTCCTGGCGGCAGACACGCGACACCGTCGCGCGCTGGCAGGCTGCGATGATGCGCGATGGACTGCAGGCGGGCGACCGCGTCGCGATCATGTGCAGCAACAGCTGGGAATGGGTACTGTGCGATCAGGCGGCGCAGGGATTGGGCATGGTGACGGTGCCCGTGTACACCAACGACCGCGCGGAGAACATCGCGTGGATACTCAGTGATTCGGGTGCCAGCCTGCTGTTCGTCGAAGGCCCTGCACAATGGCAGACACTGAGCGAGATCCGCACCCAGCTCGCCGGCATGAAGCGCATCATCACGCTCGGCGCGATCGACGAGCCACCCGACAACATGACCACCGTGCCGCAATGGCTCGCAGACGACGATGCTGAGTATCGCTGCGCACCCGGTGCAAGCGACCGTCTCGCCACTATCGTGTACACCTCGGGAACGACCGGGCGACCGAAGGGCGTGATGCTGAGCCACCGCAACATCCTGTTCAACATCCAGGCCGCGCTGCAGGTGTTCGACGCCTACGAATCGGACCTCATGTTGTCGTTCCTGCCGCTGTCGCATGCGCTGGAGCGCACCGTGGGTTATTACCTGCCGATGGCGACGGGCACGGGCGTGGCGTACAACCGCGCCATACCGCAACTCGCCGACGATCTCGCCGCCATCCAACCGACGATCATGATCTCGGTGCCGCGCATTTTCGAGCGCGTGTTCGGCAAGATCAAAGACAAGCTCGCGACCGAATCCGCACTCAAGCGCCGCCTGTTCGAATCCGCGGTCGAAACCGGCTGGCAACGTTTTCTGCACACCCAGGGTCGCGCACCATGGCAGCCGTCGTTTCTGCTGCACCCCGTTCTCGACCGGCTGGTTGGCAGCAAGGTACGCGCCAAGCTCGGCGGGCGGCTGCGTTTCACGGTCTGTGGGGGAGCGGCCCTGGCGCCCGACGTCGCCAAGCTGTTCATCGGTCTCGGTATCCCCGTGACCCAGGGCTACGGCCTGACCGAAACAGCGCCCGTGATCGCCGCGAATCCACTGCATAACAACGAGCCGGCCTCGGTAGGCCTGCCCCTGCCCGGGATCGAAGTGCAGCTCGGCAAAGAGGGTGAACTGTTGACGCGCAGCGAATGCGTCATGCTGGGTTACTGGAACAATCCCGAGGCCACGGCACAAATCATCGACGATGATGGGTGGCTGCATACGGGCGACAAGGTCGCCATCGCCGAGTCCGGGCATATTTCGATCACCGGACGCATCAAGGACATCATCGTGCTGGCGACGGGCGAGAAGGTACCGCCAGGCGATATGGAGAACGCCATCGCGCTCGATGAACTCGTCGACCAGGTTCTGGTGATAGGTGAAGGCAAACCTTTCCTGAGCGCGCTCATCGTTCCGAACCCGGATGCCTTGACGCGGATTGCGGCCGAATTGCACCTCGATTCCTCCAATGCGACGATGGCAAACAACGAAGAATTGCGTCGTCTCTTCATGCAGCATATACAGCAACGCACAGCGGCCTTCCCGGGTTATGCCCAGGTGCGCCGCCTCGCCGTTGTCGACGAATCGTGGACGCCGGACAACGGTCTCGCGACGCCGACGCTGAAACTGCGGCGCAACAAGATTCTCGAGCGCTATCACGACCTGACCGAGGGCCTGTATGCCGGGCACTGATGCGCCTGTCGCGCGCGAACTGACCTACCGCGTGGTCGCGATGCCGGCCGACACCAATGCCTATGGCGATATCTTCGGTGGCTGGCTCATGTCACAGATCGACATCGCCGGCAGTATCGTCGCGATCCGGCGCGCCGCAGGGCGCGTGGCGACCGTGGCCGTCAAGGAATTTCGTTTCTTGGCGCCTGTCGCGGTGGGTGATCTGGTCAGCTGTTATGCCGAAATCCGCGAGATCGGGCGTACATCGATCACCGTGCATGTCATCGCCGAAGCCTGCCGCCAGCTGGATGCGCACGCCGAGCATATCGTGGCCGATGCGACCTTGGTTTACGTCGCGCTCGACGATACCGGGCGCCCTCGCCCCGCCGTCACTGCCGTTTGATCGCCGCTCGCGCGTATAATCCCGTCCCGAAACACCTCGCCAGCCCCGTTTGAAGGGTTGCTGCCGCGGTCACAGTCTTTTCAATCGGAGCGTTGTAATGATTTCTCGACTTCATGGTTTCGCACCTCGCGCGCTGTCCCTGGTTTTCTGTGCCCTTGTGGCGGGCAGCGGATCGGCACTGGCCGACGGCGTTGCCGACAAGATGACGGTCAACGACCCCTACGTGCGTGCCGTGCCGCCCGTGGTGAAGACGACCGCAGCTTTCATGCAGATCCAGAATGCCGATTCGGTCGAACGTTTCATCGTCGCTGCGGCGAGCCCCGCCGCGGGCTCGGTCGAACTGCATATGCACGAACGCGACGGCGAGGTGATGCGCATGCGCCATATACCGCACATCCATCTGCCACCGAACCAGACGGTCGCGCTGCAACCGGGTGGCCTGCACGTGATGATGTTCGACCTCGCGTCGACGCTGCGTCCCGGCGATGAAGTGCCGATCACGCTGACCTTCGACGACGGATCGAGCAAGACCGTCACCGCCGTCGTGCGCATGGTCGAAGGCATGATGATGAAGCACTGATCGAATGCCGGCAGCGTGACGTTGTCATGTGCCGCGTCGATGACGAGATTGCTGAGGGAATATGATGTACGGAAATCGATCTGTGGCACTGATCGCTGCGATGCTGCTGTTGCTGCTTGCCGCTTGCAGCGAGCAATCGCCGACGCCACCCAACGTCGCCGCGACACCGCAACCGGCAAAACCCATCGTGCTGAAGCTCGCCGAGACCTGGGGGCCGAACTACCCCATCTTCGGTGATGCCACGCAAAAACTCGCCGCACTCGTCGAGCAGATGTCGGCAGGCCGATTGCGGATCACGATCGATTCGGCCAACAAGCACAAGGCGCCGTTTGGCGTCCTCGATATGGTCAAGGCCGGCCAGTACGACATCGGCCACTCGGCGTCGTACTACTGGAAGGGCAAGGATCCCAACACCTTGTATTTCACCAGCATGCCGTTCAGCCTCACGGCGCCGGAGCAGTTGGCGTGGTTCTACTACGGCGGCGGCATCGATCTCATGCAGAAGGTCTACGCCAAACACGGCGTACTGTCGTTCCCCGGCGGCAACACCGGCAACCAGATGGGGGGATGGTTCCGCAAGGAGATCAACTCCGTCGAGGACCTGCAGGGCCTGAAGATGCGTATCCCCGGCTTTGCGGGTGAAGTGCTTGCCAAGCTCGGGGCAAAGCCCACCAATAT
This sequence comes from Gammaproteobacteria bacterium, assembly GCA_020445205.1. Classification (GTDB taxonomy): domain Bacteria; phylum Pseudomonadota; class Gammaproteobacteria; order Chromatiales; family Chromatiaceae; genus Thiosocius. Next base: position 8,603 of record JAGRHA010000080.1, on the reverse strand, counting down.
CGCACCCGGCGAGCTGTACACGGCACTCGAACGCAACACCATCGACGCACTCGAATGGGTCGGGCCGTCACTCGACCTGCGCATGGGTTTCCACAAGATCGCCCCGTACTACTACACCGGCTGGCACGAACCGGGCACGGAGCTGCAGTTCATTGTCAACCAGAAGACCTGGGATGGCCTGCCCGACGACCTGCGCACCATCCTGCGCACGGCGATGCAGGCCGTGGCGTTCGACATGTACGCACGTGCCTTCCACGACAGTGCCGAGAACTGGGCGGCGATGAAGCGTGAATACCCGGACATTCAGGTGAAGACTTTCCCGAACGAGGTCCTCGTGGCGCTCAAACGGGCCAACGACGAGCTGCTCGCGGAGTTCGCGGCCGCCGATCCCGTAGCCAAAGAGATCATCGATTCCCTGGCGTCCTACCAAGCCAAAGCCCGAGGCTGGACCGCGATTTCCGATCAGGCATATCTCAACAGCATGCCGGACTAGTGCGTTGCTGCGCGGTACGACCGGTGCCGCGCGCCTCGCCTTCAGTACGCCAGCGCCAGACGCCCCCAACTCCGCGACATGACCACCGCGACCCTCACCGCCCAACGCCTGTTCGATCGGGTCGCCGACGCGATCGGCGTCGCCGCCGCCGTCTTGTTGCTGCTTCTGGTGGCCAACGTCTTCTACGACGTGATCATGCGCTACCTGTTCAACGACGTTTCCATCGCCATGCAGGAACTCGAGTGGCACCTGTTTTCTGCGGTGTTCCTGCTGGGTACCGCGTATGCGCTGAAGGTCGACGGTCACGTGCGTGTCGATCTGATCTACGAACGCCTGCCACCCCGGCGCCAGGCTTTGGTCGACATTCTCGGCACCGTGTTGTTCGTCTGGCCGTTCTGCCTGCTGGTGGCGGACTACGGCGTGGGATTCGCGGCCGAGGCGTATCGCATCGGCGAGATCAGCGGCGACCCCGGCGGGCTGCCCTGGCGATGGCTCATCAAGGCCATGATCCCGCTCGCGTTCGCGTGCGTGATCCTGACCAGCGTCGGCTTCATGCTGCGCGCCGTAAACCGCTATCGTGGCCTGACGGTCGAGGCGCCACAGCGCCCGGAAGGGCACTGAGGGCCGCGCGCGATGATCGGAATCCTCATGTTCGTCGTTGCGCTTGTGCTGCTGCTGGCCGGCTTCCCCGTCGCATTCACATTCGGTGGTGTCGCCGTGCTGTTCGGCGTGCTGGCCGAAGGTTGGGATCTGTTCGCCTTCATGCCGTACCGCGTGTACAGCATCATGCAGAACACCGTCCTCATGGCGGTCCCGCTGTTCATCTTCATGGGCATCGTGCTGCAGAAGACCGAGCTCGCAGAGCAATTGCTGGAGTCGATGGGTCGCCTGTTCGGTGGTCTGCGTGGTGGTCTCGCGGTGTCGACGATCCTGGTCGGCGCATTGTTGGCGGCATCGACAGGCGTCGTCGGTGCGAGTGTGGTCGCGATGGGTGTGATCTCGTTACCGGTCATGCTGCGCTACGGTTATTCACGTGCACTGGCCTGCGGCACCATCTGCAGTGCCGGCACACTCGGTCAGATCATTCCACCATCGATCATCCTGATCATCCTCGGTGATGTGCTCGGGCTGCCGGTCGGCGACCTGTTCCAGGCCGCCGTGATCCCGGGATTGGCGTTGGTCGCGCTGTACGTGCTCTACGTCATCACGCGCGCCCGCCTCGATCCGCAGGCCGCACCGCCGATCCCGTTCGCCGACGATGGTGCACGCTCGACGTTCACGCAGTATCTGGTCGCACTGCGCGCGATCCTGCCACCCCTGCTCCTCATCGTCGTCGTGCTGGGATCGATTTTCACGGGTGTGGCGACACCGACCGAGTCATCCGCGCTGGGCAGTGTCGGCGCGTTGCTGCTGGCCGTGCTGTATCGCAAGTTCTCGTTTGCCATGGTTTATGCCAGTGCGCTTGAAACCGTCAAAGTCACCGCCATGGTGTTCGCGATCCTGCTCGGGGCGACGGCATTTTCGATGGCGTTCAGCTATACCGGCGGTGACCAGGCGGTCGAGCAGTTCCTGCTGCAGCTACCGGGTGAGAAATGGGGCTTTCTGGTGTTTTCGATGGCGATCATCCTGCTGCTGGGATTCTTCATCGATTTCGTCGAGATCTCGTTCATCGTCGTGCCGATTCTGGCACCGATCGCCGAGACCCTGGGCATCAACATGTTGTGGTTCGCCGTGCTGATCGCGATGAACCTGCAGACGTCGTTCCTCACCCCGCCGTTCGGCTTCAGCCTGTTCTATCTGAAGGGCGTGGCACCTGCCCCGGTGACGACACTCGACATCTATCGCGGCGTCGTACCGTTCATCCTGATCCAGGTTGCGGTGCTGGCATCGATCCTGATTTTCCCTTCACTCTACGGCTTGAAGTGACCTGACGCTTTCGGCGACATTTCCGCCGTTGAACGTATCTGTCCCTAGGGAGTCGGTGCGATGATCGAAACAAAACAACAAGTCGCGGACGCTTTTCAGGCGGCCGCCGAGGCGTTCCTGAGCCAACCCAATGCGATGACGGGCATCGATTTCGACGATGCCGTCGTCGCACTCAAACGATATGCGCTCAGCGAACTCAAGGACCAGGAACTCGGCAGCGAACTCGCGCGCCTGCCGAAGCTGATCAGGGCACTCGACGTCGCGTCGATCGCATCGCTGGTCGACGACATCCAACGCCGTCTCGCAGACTGAGCGGTGTCAGATGCCGCGCACGGCGGCGACCAAGGGGTGAAATGCAGTATCGGGATGCGGCTCGCCATTCAGCAGCCACGCCTGCAACTCCGGATCCTGTGCCGTCAGCAACACCGCGAAGCGTTGCCGCTCGGCGTCGCCGGCGTTGTCGAAGCATGTATCGAGGTAACGCTCGAGGAGATAATCGAGCTCCAGCATGCCACGTCGGCACTGCCAGCGCAGGCGCTCGCGACCGAGCCCATTGCTGTCGGTGTTCATGGCGCTGCCCGCCAACGCACGCTACCGGCGCTCAGACCGCGTTCTTGAGCATCAGGTTCTTGATGTGTCCGATCGCCTTGGTCGGATTCAGCCCCTTGGGGCAAACCTCGACGCAGTTCATGATCGTGTGACAACGGAACAGCTTGTACGGACCTTCGAGTGCATCGAGGCGTTCGTCGGTCGCCTGGTCACGCGAGTCGGCAAGGAAACGCCACGCCGTGAGCAGCGCCTGCGGGCCATGGAATTTCTCCGGGTTCCACCAGAACGATGGACACGCCGTCGAGCAGCAACCGCACATGATGCATTCATACAGGCCGTCGAGCTTGTCGCGGTCCTGCGGCGACTGCAGGATCTCCTGCTCCGGCATCGGGTCGTTGCGTACCAGCCAGGGCTTCACGGCCTTGTACTGCTGGTAGAACTGGGTCATGTCGACGACCAGGTCACGGATGATCGGGCGCCCCGGAAACGGCCGGATCTCGATCGGCTCCTTGAGTTCGGAGATCGGCGTGATGCACGCCAGCTTGTTCGTGCCATTCACGTTGACGCCATCAGAGCCACACACACCTTCACCACAGGAATGGCGGAACGCGAACGATTCGTCCTGACGTTTGATCTCGAGCAGGGCGTCGCGCAACATCATGCCGCGGGATACCTCGACGTCGAACGCCTGCATGTACGGGCTCGCGTCGCTCTCGGGGTTGTATCGGGATACCAGAAACTTCATCGCAGCGGGCTCCTCAGTACACGCGCTCTTTCGGCGGGAAGGATTCGACGGTCAGCGGCTTGGTGCGCACGGGTTTGTAATCCATGCGGTCACCTTCCCTGAAGTAAAGGCTGTGCTTCATCCAGTTGCCATCGTCGCGCGACGGGTAATCCGGACGCGAGTGCGCACCGCGGCTTTCCCGCCGCATCAGCGCCGAGTACGCGATGGCGATACCGGTATCGAACAGGTTCTCCAGTTCGAGTGCCTCGACACGCGCGGTATTGAAGACCTTGGATTGATCGTGCAGGCGTACATCGGGCAGCTTGTCGCGCAGCGCCTTCAGCTTTTCCACGCCCTCCGACATGATCTCTTCGGTACGGAACACGCCGGCATGGTCCTCCATCGTCTTGCGGAACTCGTCGCGCAGTTCACGCACCGACAACCCATCACCCTGCTGGTCCCAGCGTGTGAGGCGCGCCATCGCTGCCTCTACGCTCGACTCGTTCATCGGCCGGTGGTTCTTGTGCTCCTTGAGTGAATCGATCACGTCGAGTCCCGCCGCGCGGCCGAACACCAGGATATCGAGCAAGGAGTTGCCGCCGAGGCGATTGGCGCCATGGACCGACACGCACGCGCATTCGCCCGCGGCGTAGAGCCCGGGAACCACTTCCTCGCCGGTGCCCTGCGGCACGATCACGCGTCCATAGGGATCGGTCGGGATACCGCCCATCACGTAATGCGCGGTCGGGAACACGGGCAGCGGTTCGTGCACGGCGTCGACACCGGCGAAGATCTTGCCGCTCTCGCGGATGCCGGGCAGGCGCTTGCTGACGATGTCCTCACCGAGATGGTCGACTTTGAGCAGTACGTGATCGGCCTGGGGTCCACAACCGCGGCCTTCCTTGACTTCGGTGACGATGGCACGCGACACGACATCACGGCTCGCGAGATCCTTCGCGTTGGGTGCGTAACGCTCCATGAAGCGCTCGCCATCCTTGTTGATCAGATAACCGCCCTCGCCGCGCACGCCCTCGGTGATCAGCATGCCCTTGCCGGCGATGCCAGTCGGATGGAACTGGAAGAATTCCATGTCCATGAGCGGGATACCGGCACGCAGCGCCATGGCCGTGCCGTCGCCGGTATTGATGTGCGCGTTCGACGTGGTGCGGTAGACCTGACCGCAGCCGCCGGTGGCGAGCACCGTGGCCTTGGCCTCGATCAACAGCGGTTCGCCGGTTTCGATCTCCAACACCAGGGCACCGAGGATTGCGCCCTCGTCATCACGGATCAGGTCGATGGCGAAGTACTCATCAAAGAAATGCGTGCGCGCACGCACGTTCTGCTGATACAGCGCGTGCAGGATCGCGTGACCGGTCCGGTCGGCCGCGGCACAGGTACGTGCGGCCTGCGCACCACCGAAGTTCTGGCTCTGACCGCCGAACGCCCGCTGGTAGATCTTGCCGTTGTCGAGGCGCGAGAACGGCACGCCGTTGTGTTCGAGTTCGTAGACCGTGGGGATCGCCTCGCGACACATGAACTCGATCGCGTCCTGGTCGCCCAGGTAATCGGAGCCCTTGACCGTATCGAACATATGCCAGTGCCAATTGTCGGGTAGCACGTTGGCCAGGGCCGCGTTGACCCCGCCCTGTGCGGCCACGGTGTGCGAGCGCGTCGGGAATACTTTCGATACCACCGCGACGCGCGCGTCGGTATTGGCGAGCTGGATCGCCGCGTTCAGACCAGCACCGCCAGCGCCGATGATCAGCGCGTCGAATCGTCTTTTGTTCAAAGCCATGAGTGTTGTTCCAGAAGCAGTGCGGTGGCTCAGGCCAGCCGGACCAGGATCAATGCCTGTGCGGCCCACAAGCCCATCGCGACCAGCGAGAGTCCGACGACGCCGAGCAGTGCGGCGCGGATCGCGATCGGGTGGATGTAATCGATCAGCACGTCACGCACACCGATCCAGGCGTGCATGAGTACGCTCAACACGTACAACAACATCGCGACGCTGACCAGGGAGCCGCCCAACCACGCCTTCCACTCGATGTAGCCGCCGGGTGCGGCGAACAGCAGCACCAGCAAAAGGTACAGGCTGAACAGGCCGATGTAGATGGCCGTCAGGCGCTGCAACGCCCACGCTTTGAGACCGGATGCCTTGCGACTCACAGCACACCTCCCGTGAGCAGCAGGCCGAGAATCGGGCCGGCGATCGTGACCGCGAGCGCGCTCTGGCGGGCCATCTCCTTCTCCACGCCGACATCGACATCGATGAGCAGGTAGCGGATGCCGGCCAGCAGATGGTGCGCCAGCGACCACATCACAAGGAACACGAAGACCACGCCGATGAAGCTGTGGATCGACGCGTGTGCCGCCGCGTAACCCTGCTCGCTGCGCAGCGACAGGCCGAGCAGGTAGATCAGGTACGGCAGGGCGATGAACATGAACATCCCTGTCGCGCGATGGATGATGGACATGATGCCGCCGATCGGCAGCTTGATCTTGAACAGGTTCAGGTGAACCGGTCGCCGCGTGGTGGTGGTCATAAATCTGATAGTCGCCGCTGTTTTATTGATTTGCCTAAGTAATAGCCTATTTATGAGACTGGACGACGAAAATCAAATCCATAATCGGATATACGTCCTAGTCACGATTTTGCAGTGCAGCAAAATTGCAATGAATCTGAGACCTTACGCCCGCCCCTTAACGGGACAGCAGTCTGATTATTAACTTTTTCAATCAGTTCTGCGGTCCCAGCACGTCGCGTAGGTAACGGAACAGCTTGCGCGCACTGCCCGCGGGCTTGCCGCTTTCACGTTCGCGCACCGCGTCGCGTATCAGCTGTCGCAGCTGCTGCCGATCGAACGTGCGATCGGGATTGGCCTCGATCGCCGCCTGCACTGCATCGTCACCGCCCGCGATCAAGCGGTCACGCAGGGCCTCGAGTTCGTGAAATGCCTGGTTGACGGCGAGCTGGTGCGACTGCCGGTCCTGCAGATACAGGCGCACCGGGGCGAGTTCGTCGCCATCCATGAACTTGACGCAATGCTTGAGCTGGCGGTTACGTGCACCCGACGCCTTCATGGGTCGCACGAGGTCGATCGCGGCGCGCAGCTGCGCATCGACGCCGAGACGCCGCAATTCCTTGTCGCTGAGGCCCGACATCTGGTCAGCCAGCTGCTGCAGCCCCTCGATCTCGCGTTTTTTTGCCGATTTGCTCGGCCGTTCCGCCGCGTCGTTCTCGCTCACACTAGGTCTCCTGCATGTGCTCGATGCGCAGTTGCAGACTCACCCTGCCCTGCCATTCATTCTCGTCGAGACGGTAGGCCGCATGGACGCGCGCTGGCAAGTGCGGCACATCGGCCACGCTGTTGAACGCGATGGCCTCGATCGGCAGCCCACTACCGGCTGGACTGAGGGTCAGTTTCCAGTGGCGTTCGCCGACGACGCGCCCACCGAGCACGTCGAATACATCGTCGAACAGGGGTTCCGGGAATCCCTGGCCCCACGGTCCGCCATCGAGCAACGCGCGCGCCGTCTCCAGACTGAGCTCGCCGGCAGCGATGGCACCGTCGGAATGGATCACCTCGTTGAGGTCGTCGGCCGTCAGGTGTTCTCGCACCACGGCATCGAATGCGGCGGAGAAAGCCGCAAAGTCGGATTCGCTCACCGTCATGCCGGCGGCCATCGCGTGCCCGCCAAACTTGTGCAGCAATGTCGGGTGGCGTACAGCGACCTCGTCGAGAGCGTCGCGGATATGCAGACCGGGAATCGAACGCGCCGACCCCTTGAGCATGCCGTCGCCGGCGTCCGCAAACGCGATCACCGGGCGGTGATGACGCTCCTTGATACGCGCGGCAAGAATGCCGATCACGCCCTGATGCCAGTCGGGTTGATACAGACACAGCCCCCAGGGCAGTTCGCCGGCACCGTCCGGGTGCCATGCCTCGAGCATGCTCTCCGCCTGCTGCTTCATGGCATCTTCGATCGTCCGGCGTTCCCGGTTCAGGCGATCCAGTTCGATCGCCAATGCCGTGGCCTCATCGTCATCGTCGGTCAGCAGGCAGGCGATGCCGAGTGACATGTCGTCGATGCGTCCCGCCGCATTGAGCCGCGGACCGATCGTGAAGCCGATATCTGCGGCCTGGGTGCGCAACGGATTGCGCCCGGCGACGCGCAGCAGGGCGGTGATCCCCGGGCGACAGCGCCCGGCACGGATACGCCGGATGCCGTGATGAACGAGGATACGGTTGTTGTGATCCAGCGGCACCACGTCGGCGACCGTGCCGAGCGCGACCAGATCGAGGAAGTCCGCCATGTTCGGCGGCTCGATACCGTGCGCAGAGAACCAGCCGTTGTCGCGCAGGCGGCTGCGCAGACCCAGCAGGACATAGAAGATCACACCGACTCCGGCCAGGGCCTTCGACGGAAAATCGTTACCGGGCATGTTCGGGTTGACCAGTGCGTGTGCATCCGGCAGTCGTTCGCCCGCAAGGTGGTGATCGGTCACGATGACCGTCCAGCCCAGCGCACGTGCGCGGGCGACGCCATCGATACTCGAGATGCCGTTATCCACGGTCACCAACACCTGCGGCGCCTTGGGGCGCGCATGTTCAACGATCTCGGGCGTCAGTCCGTAACCGAAGGTGAAGCGGTTGGGAACCAGAAAGTCGACGTTGGCGTGGCCGAAAGCGCGCAGGCACAACACCGCCAAAGCACAGCTCGTCGCACCATCGGCATCGAAATCGCCGACGATCAGGATGCGCAGATTCTCCTGCAGTGCCTTCTCCAGGGCATCGACGGCCGCCTCCAGACCACGCATCGCGTGCGTTGGAATCAGTCGCGACAGCGCATGGTCGATCTCGGCCGCCGCACTCACCCCGCGACGGCTGTAAACACGCCACAAAAGCGGAT
>JAGRHA010000079.1 GCA_020445205.1 Gammaproteobacteria bacterium | reverse complement strand
CGCACGGTACTGGCTGCCGGTGCTGCGTTCGTCGAGACCGACGTGCAGCTCTCGGCCGACGGTGTACCCGTGCTGTGCCATGACGCCTCGCTGTTGCGGACCACGGGCTGCGACCTCGACGTGTGCGTTACGCCGCTGGCTGAACTACAGGGTCTGTCTGCAGGCGAGCAAGGTCGCTTCGGCGAGCGTTTCGCAAACGAACCGCTGGCCTTGCTGTCCGACTTCACCGCATTGCTGACGCAGTGGCCGGACCGCCGCGCGTTCGTCGAGATCAAGGCAGCGAGTATCGAGGCGTTCGGCATCGTCAAGACTGTCGACACCGTGCTCAGTGCACTCGGTGCGGCGTTTGCGCAGTGCATTCCGATCTCGTTCGATCACCGTGCCATCAGCGAAGTGCGACTGCGCGCCGATCTGCCGGTCGGCTGGGTCTTGCCGGAATGGAACGACGGCAATCGCCAACTCGCCGAAGCGCTGGCGCCGGAGTATCTGTTCGTTGATCAGCGCCGCTTGCCCACGCTTGCACGTCCGCTGTGGCCGGGTCCGTGGCGTTGGGTGGCGTACACGGTCAACGATGTCGAGCAGGTCGAGCGACTGCTGGCGATGGGCTTCGATCTGGTCGAGACGAATGACTTCCGACATCTCGCGCAGGTGATCGGCGCTTCCGTCTGAGCCCCTTGCCAGGGTACAGGGTGAGGCTACAGTTCCAGCTGCGAGCGCACGAAGGGGATGGTCAGGCGGCGTTTCTCGGCGAGTGACGCACGATCGAGCAACTCCATCGCAGCGACCAGTGCACTGGGGTGGCGGGGGCCACGTTCGAGCAGATAGCGCGCGACATCATCCGGCAGCTGCAGGGCGCAGCGCTGAGCAAGCGCTGTGAGCAGCGCCAGGCGCCCACCATCGTCGAGCGGTTGCACGGCAAACGAAAGTCCCCAGGCGAGACGGCTGCGCAGATCGGCGAGTTGCAGCGGCAGCAGTGCCGGACCGGCGGCGGCGCTGAACAGCATCGTCGTGCGGCTGTCGCGGCAGCGATTGAACAGCCCGAACAGCGCGCGCTCCCATGCCATGTCGCCGGCGATCGCGTCGACGTCATCGACAGCGACCAGGTCGAGTGCCTCCAGGCCGTCGAGCATCTGCGGCGCGAGCGTGGCGTGTTCGCCGAGCGGCAGGTAGGCCGAGTGTCGCCCGCGGGCCTCGGCGGCGGCGCACTGGCCGAGCAGCAGGTGGCTGCGCCCGCTACCGGTCGCACCGGCGATGAAGATCAACTGCTCACCTTCGCCGTCGAGGGTGCGCGCAAGTGCATCGAGCAGCGCCTGGTTGTTGCCGACGATGAAGTCGTCGAGGCAGGGGGCATGCTGCAGGCGCAACGCGAGGGGCAGCTGATGACTCATACGTGCGCGGCCTCGGCACGCCAACGTATGAACAGACTCGCACTGATCACATAGACCAGGCTCAGCGCCATCTCGACGATGCCGAGCCAGCGTTGGGCATCGTCGGACCACGCCACCATGCCGCCGTGGACCGTGTACAGCAGTGCGACCAGCGCGCCCCAGATCAACGGCTTGTCGTTGCCGCGCAGCACACCGCGCAGCGGTAACAGCAGCGGCCCGGCGAAAAACAACAGCCACATCGAGACGTGTTCGCGGGCGACGTCACCGAGCACGATGATCCACAGCATCACCCAGGCGAAAAGGCCAAGGTAGGCTGCAAGCGACAGCCCGCGCGCGAGGCCCGTCTTCATCGCGTCGCGCGCAACGCGCCGGCGATCGTCGCCAGCCGGCGACCCAGCGCCAGGCAGAGGTTCTTCTCGGCCTGGGTCAACGGTGCCTTGCTGTCCGGTCCGGCGAGGTGCGACGGACCGTACGGCGTGCCGCCTTCACGGGTGCTCAGCAGCTCGGGTTCGGTATACGGCAGGCCCGCGATCAGCATGCCGTGGTGCATGAGCGGCAGCATCATCGACAGCAGGGTGGTTTCCTGGCCGCCATGGATGCTGCTCGTCGAGGTGAAGACACCGGCCGGTTTGCCTGCAAGACGGGTGTTCATCCACAGGCCACTCGTGCCGTCGAGGAAATACTTCATCGCCGCGGCCATGTTGCCGAAGCGCGTCGGGCTGCCGAGGGCGAGGCCGGCGCAGTCGGCGAGGTCGTCGAGGGTCGCGTACGGTGCGCCACTGTCCGGCACCGCGGGTGCCGTGGCCTCGTGGTCCGCCGACACCGCCGGGACAGTGCGCAGTCGCGCCTGCATGCCGGCTTCTTCGACGCCGCGCGCGATCATGCGTGCCAATTCGGCCGTCGCGCCGTAGCGACTGTAGTACAGGACCAGGATGTAATCGTTCACAGCAGATCCAGCACGCGTTCCGGCGGTCGGCCGATGGCGGCCTTGCCATCCTTGACCACGATGGGGCGCTCGATGAGTTTGGGGTTGGCGACCATGAGATCGATGAGTTGCGCACGGCTCAGCGCCGGGTCATCGGCGCCGCTGGCCTGGTACTCGGGCTCCTTGGTCCGCATCAGTTCGCGCGGCTGTAGGCCGAGCATATCGAGCAGTCGGCCGAGGGTGTCGGCGTCGGGGGGTGTCTTGAGGTATTCGATGACATCGGGTGTCACGCCGTTGTCCTGCAGCAGTTGCAGGGTCTGACGCGACTTGCTGCAGCGCGGGTTGTGGTAAATGCTTATGGTCATGGCAATGTGATGGATGTTGCTGGGGCCGGTATTTTATCAGGCCGCAGCCGAGGAGGGCGCGGTGAGTGGCGAGGGGATGTTCAGAGCGGTCGGCAGCGGCGTGGTGCAGCTGCGCGGTTTTCTCGCGTTGGTTGCCGAGCGCTTCGCGCGCCACGAGGCGCCGCAGAACGCCGCCGCGCTGACCTACACCTCGCTGTTGTCCCTGGTGCCGCTGATGACGGTCACCCTCGCAGTGTTCTCGGCGTTTCCGGTCGCCGACCGGATCAACGAGATCATCCAGAAGTTCGTGTTCGAGAATTTTGTCCCGACGTCCGGGTTGCTGTTGCAGCAGTATCTGTCGGAGTTCAGCGACAAGGCCTCGCGCCTCACGGGGGCCGGTGCCGGTTTCCTGCTGGTCGTTGCGCTGATGATGATGTCGAACATTGATCGCGCACTGAATGCGATATGGGAGGTGCGGACGCGTCGGCGTTTCTCCAGCAAGTTCCTGATCTACTGGGCGGTGCTGTCGCTCGGGCCGATCCTCATCGGCGCCAGTGTGCTGGTCACCTCGTACGTGATATCGCTGCCGATCCTGTCGGTGGCGGCGAGCAGTGGGATCGGGCGCAACGTGCTGACCTTGACCCCGGTGGCGGCGTCGGCCGTCGCGTTCACCATGATGTATCTCGTGGTGCCCAATCGCCGCGTACGCGTGAGCCACGCGATGATCGGCGGCATCTTCGCCGCCGTTCTGTTCGAAGGCGCGAAACGCGCCTTCGGCCTCTATATCACCCAGTTCCCGACCTACGAGGCCATCTACGGCGCACTGGCGACGATTCCGATCTTCCTGGTCTGGGTGTACCTGTCGTGGATCGTGGTGTTGCTCGGCGCCGAGGTCACCCACTGCCTGAGCATCTATCGCTGGGGTACTCATGATCAGGGGACCTGTCGCATCGGCATGGGTGACGCGATCGACGTGCTCATGGTGCTCGACGAGGCGGCAGGCCGCGGTGATGCACCGACCACGGTCGAACTCGCACAACAGCGCCCGCGCTGGCTCGAACCGCAGCTCGAAGACCTGCTCGGGCGGCTGCGTGAACTGCACTGGGTGCACATGACGCGCGAGGGCGGCTGGTCGCTCGCACGCCGCCTCACTGATGCGACGTTGTTCGATCTCTATGTGAGCCGCGCATTCGAACTGCCGCGCGAGGACGATCCCGACTGGCCGGCCGATCCACGCACCGCGGCCGTGCTGCAGCGTGCGAACCAGGGCCTGGTCGATGCGCTGAACGTGCCGCTCGCGGAGTTTCGTCTGCGGCGTGCCGATCCGGTGTCGTTGAACGTGTCGCGATCGCCGGAATAAGGCGGCTTCGCACGCACATCAATCCTCGCTGACCTCGATCAGCGCCGTGCGTGCGCTGCCGTCGAGCAGCTGGCGCATGCGCAGGGTCAGCGTGCCGTTGGCACAGGTCGCGGTCGCCGTATCGTTTTCACGATACACGCTGCGCGATACGAGCAGCACCGGTCTGGCTTGGCCCGGACTGTGGTGCAACAGACCGACATTGTCGCCGCGCACGCGATCGGCTGCGGCGCCGGTGAGAGTCAGCGGCATCACGCGTCCGTCCAGTTTCTCGACGCCGATCTCGACGCGTTGAGCGTGGTCCGTTACCAAACGTTGAATACGGCCGACGAAGCCGAGTGGCGCGCCGCCGGGCTTGGGGTTGTCGGTCTCGGCCAGCAACACATCGCCAATGGCCAGTGCACCGGGGCTCGGGTTGTCGATGTGGAAGGCTGCACCGGTTTTCGACTGATTGATCTGCACACACGCGAGCGGTGTGCCTGCCGCCGCGGCCGTTCCGTTCGTCAGGCTGCTCAAGCGTGCATGCACCTTGTGCAATCCGACTGACAGGCGGAACGGATGCACGCGTGCCTGGCGGGGGTTCTGACGTTGTTCCGGGGTCTTGCGGCCTTTGATGAGGTCGCTGAGGCACCGGTACAGCTCGGGCGGCGCCTCCGCGTCGTCATGCAGTGCTTTGAGAAACGCATCGGTGACGAGGTAGCGCGTCGAGGTGCCGGGTTTGCTGCGGCGAGCACCGTGCAGCGGCGACGCCTGGCCGCTGATGTCGACGGGAATCGAGAACGGCCCCTGCGGCAACATGCTGAGTTCGAGCAGCGCTGTATGGTGGCCGATCCAGCGATACCAGTCGGCGACGTCCTGTGGGTTGTGGTGGTTCGGATCGCACATGCCGATCACCAGTGCACGAAAGAACAGACCGGCGACATTGCGTGGTCCATTTCCACCGCCGTAGCCGAGTTTCGGCGCGACCTCGGTGCCCGCACTGCCATCGGCATCGGCGTGCAGAAAGATCGCCATGAGTGTCGGCCAGTGGCGCGTATTGCTGGCGCCGAAATGCAGTCGCTCGATGTTGTCGGCCGCATCCAGCAGCTCGGCGGCGCGGAACAGCAACGCCGCGGGCACGGGCTTGCCGGCGTGGGTCAGGCGGTTGGCGCCGCGCAGCCGGCCGAAGGCGAATTCCGCGAGCAGGTCTAGCAGGGCGTGTTCGAGCTGGTCCAGCGGCACGAGGTGGCCGCTGGTCACCGGCTCGCGCTCACCGACGATCTCCAGCAGGCGCAGCGTGGGGGCCTCGTAGACGTCAAGCAACGCTTCGAATTTGGCCCCGGGTTCCGGATCGCGGACCAGCAAACGGAGCTGTTGCAGCAGCAGCTGGGCGGCATTCGGTGGGTTGCCGAACGGCAGGGTCTGTACCCAGTTGCGCAGTTCGCGGGGCGCGAGGATCGTGCCGGGGTGGCGTGCGACCGCCACGCCAGGTATCGCGAACAACGTGGTACCGAAGTGTGACGAAGGCGGGTTGGCCATGTAGTGTGCTCACGCTGCGAGAAGGGGCCGCGGCGGCACTTTCCGTGCTGCGCGTGGTCTCATTCTACCGTTCACCGTCGCCAATGTAGGGCGGATATCCGTTGCGACGCTTGCATTTCAACGGAATTATTCGGCATCGTGCGCCGTCTCTTTACCGATGGCCGGAAGGCCGGAATCGAATCATGGTCAAGCTGCCAATGGCAACCAAAGGAACAAAAGTCGTCGTCGCCTTGCCGCTATTTGTGTGCCTGATGGCCGCGCTGCTCGCCACGCCCGCGACAGCGCGGGATTTTACCCTGCCGGATCTCGCAGGCGAATCGCACAGCCTGTCTGACTACCGCGGCAAATGGGTGCTGGTGAACTATTGGGCCACCTGGTGCCCACCTTGCCTCGAGGAACTGCCTGAGCTGGAGCTGTTCCATACCGATGCCAAGGGCCAGGCCGTGGTGATCGGGGTCAACATGGAGTCGATTTCGAATGACGAGTTGCGGACTTTTGTCGATCAGCAATTCGTTTCGTATCCTATCCTGACCGCGAGTGAACGTCCGCAGCGCGACAAACTGCTCGGCCCGGTCGACGGGCTACCCACTTCGTACCTGGTGACGCCGGCGGGCGAGGTCGTCGCACGCCAGGTCGGACCGATCACGGCGCAGGCGATCAATGACTTCATCAAGCGCTACGAAAAGGAACATCCCGGAGAAAAATGATGCTGGTTAAACCTCTGTCCGCGATCCTGTTGCTCGTCGTGGTGTGGACATCGGCGGTTGCGGCCGAGTCGCGCGATCCCGGTCAGTACTTCTTCAACGAGACCTTCGGCAACTTCCGCGAGGAACTGCAGACGGCACGTGCAGAAGGCAAGCAGGGAATCCTGCTCATGTTCGAGATGGACGAATGTCCGTTCTGCCACTACATGAAAACGCGCATCCTCAACCAGCCGGAGGTCCAGGATTATTTCCGCGAGCACTTCCTGATCTTTCCGGTGGATATCGAAGGCGATATCGAGATCACGGATTTCAACGGCAAGACCACGTCGATGAAGGACTTCGCGTTGCAACAGTACCGCGTACGCGCCACGCCGGTGTTCGCGTTTTTCGACCTCGATGGGAACTACATCAAACAGGCACGTCTGACCGGCAAGGCCAACAACAAGGAAGAGTTTCTCCTGCTCGGCCGCTATGTTGTCGAGCGCGCCTACGAAAATGAGCCTTTTACACGCTTCAAACGCGCGCAACGTTGAGACACCGTTTCATGAAGCGATGCACGCGCGGCTCAGTGCTGCTGCTGACGTTGTTGGTTGCGTCCGCGTGGGCGTCTGAGCCCCTGCCGGACCCACTGACCCTCGACGACGCGATCGCCCTGGCCGATGATTCCCTGCCGGCTGTCGAGCTGGCGCGCGCGCAGCGCGATGCCGATGCGGCCACGTTGGCTGAAGTGGAATCGCTCAACGGCGTGCGTCTGAGCGCGATCGGCCGCTTGCGTGCCGTGCGCCCGTCGTACCTTTCGCCGAACCGCGACAACAACGACAGCAGCGCGCAGCTGTTGTTGCGCAAACGGCTGTACGATTTCGGTTACAGCGATGCACGCGAGCAGGCGGCCCGTCTTGCCGGCGAGGGCGGCGAGTGGCGTTACCTTGGTGCGCGACAGCAGACGCGACTCGACATCATGCAGCGCTTCTTTGATGTCATCCTTGCCGATCTGCAGTATGCCCACGACAACGAAGCCATGGCACTGGCATTCATCGACGCCGATCGTGCACGTGATCGGCACGAACTCAAACGCCTGTCGGATGTGGATCTGCTGGCCATCGAAGCGACGTATCAGGAATCCCTGCGTGCGCGCATGCAGAGCCAGGCGGCGCAGCGGGCGACGCGCTCGCATCTGGCTATCGCCATGGGGCGCCCCGGCGATCTGGCGCCGAACGTGGTGCGTCCGTCGGCGCCAGACACCGAGGTGGCATTGCCGGAGTACGAGGCACTGGTCGAGGAGATCATCGCCGGTAATCCAGAGCTCAAAGCACTGCGCGCCGAAGTCGAGGCGTCACGTTCCGCGCTCGAAGCGGCACGTAACGGGCATGGCCCTGTGTTGAGCGCCGAGATGGAGGCGTCGGTCTATAACCGCATGACGAATTCGACGCATCCGCTCGGGGCCGGCCTCGTGCTCGAGGTACCGCTGCTGACCGGCGGAGCGAAAGATGCCGCGATCGCGGCGGCGGGTGCGACAATGCGTCAGCGCAGTGCGCAACTTGCGGCCGCGGAGCATGCGATGCGACAACGCGTACTGGAACTGCGCTTGCGCCTCGATGACATCAAGCTCTTCCTGGCCGGGCTGCAGGTGCGCAGCGATTACCGCGAACTGTATCTGGACCGTAGTCGCGCGCTATATGAACTCGAAGTGAAAACGGATCTCGGTGATGCGATGACGGAGATCACGGCCGTGATGCTCGATACCGCGCGTGCCGAGTTCGACTGGATCATGACCAAGGCAGAGCTGGATGCCCTCGCGGGGCGCCTGATGCCGGAGGAGCAGACACAATGATGAGCCGTATCGCCACATGGTGCACGCTGACGATGCTCTGCATTGCGCCGGCATTCGCTGCTGACGTACCGGCGGTGGTCGGCTGGTCACAGCGCGTCGAGCTCGGCCCACTGGTATCGGGTGTGGTCGCGGAGGTACACGTCCACGCCGGTGAGTCGGTGAGTAAGGGCGACCCACTCGTCAGCCTTGATCAGCGTGGTTTCACCACGCAGGTGTCGCGGCGAACGGCAGAACATCGCCACGCCAAGGCCACACTCGACGAGGCGCAGCGTGAAGACGAACGCGCCGCTGAGCTCTACGATCGCACGGTGCTGTCGGATTACGAACGCAACCAGGCAACGATCGCCCTCGAGGCTGCACGTGCCAGTGCGGAACGGGCGCGTGCGGCCCTCGTCGATGCGCGGCTCGATCTGGAACGCAGTGTGGTGCGTGCGCCGTTCGATGGCGTGGTATTGGCCGTGAATGCCGTGCCGGGGCAGTCGGTGGTCAGCGAACTGCAGAGTCAGCCGCTGGTCACGGTGGCTGATGATCGCCGTCTGCAAGCGCGGGCACAGATCGATGCCGTCCAGGCCAGCACGCTGAAACCGGGTATGCAGTTGCAGGCGACGCTGCGTGGCCAGCCCGTGCAGGCCCGGGTAGCCTATGTCGGTTTCGAGCCGGTCGCGGATTCGCCGCAGGGGCCACGCTATCAGTTGGTTGCCGAGGTTGCGGGTGACGATGCGCCGTCGTTGCGCGTCGGTGAAACGCTGACCCTGCATCTGGAGTGATGCCATGGGCTGCCGACGCTACACGGTTCACGGTCATGTGCAGGGCGTGTGGTTTCGTGCTTCGACGCGCGAGCAGGCAGTACGCCTCGGCATCAGCGGCCATGCCATCAACCTCGCCGACGGTGGCGTCGAGGTATTGGCCTGCGGCAGTGCCGATGCGCTGGACACGCTCGGCGAGTGGCTGCAGCGGGGCCCGGATCTGGCGCGCGTCGATCGTGTGACGTGCGAACCCGTCGGCGACAGCGTGCAGAGCGGGTTCACGACCGGGTGAATATCGGTAACGACACGCCGGCCTCGCCACTCGCCGTCGATCGTCGGCTGACCCTCGCCGAACTCGTGCCACTGCTGGTGGCGGATGGGCTGCTGGATCCGACGCAGGGTAGCGAGATCACTGACACCTGGACACGGCAGCCCGTGCAGCGCGACGAGCATCCGTTCGTCTGGCTGGCCGGACGCGGCCTGGTGCGTCCCGATGGCCTGCTGCTCGACATGCCGATGCTGTCGCGTTGGCTGGCGCAGCACGTCGGCCTGCCGTATTACCTCATCGACCCGTTGCGGATCGACGTCGACGTGGTCACGCGCGAAGTGTCGCCGAACTATACCGCGCGCTACCGCATCCTCCCGGTCGCGGTGGACGACACACAGGTGACGTTCGCAACGGCCGAACCCTTCGAACGCCGCTGGGAACAGGAAATGGCGCATGTGCTGCGGCGCGACGTCAGGCGCGTGATCGCCAACCCCGACGACATCGCGCGCTACCAGAGCGAACTGTTCGGCGTCAGTCACTCGATCCGCAAAGCCGAGCGCGCCGCCGTCAGCGATCCGCTCGGCCTCGGCAATCTCGAATCTCTGGTGCAGCTCGGCCGCAGCGGCAAGCTCGATGCCAACGACCGTCATGTCGTCACCATCGTCGATTGGCTGCTGCAATACGCATTCGACCAACGCGCCAGCGATATCCATCTCGAACCGCGTCGTGACAACGGCAGCGTGCGTTTTCGCATCGACGGCATGTTGCACACCGTGTACCAGATACCGACGACGATCATGGGTGCCGTGACCAGTCGCATCAAAGCCCTCGGGCGCATGGACGTGGTCGAGAAACGACGTCCACAGGATGGGCGCATCAAGACCAAGACACCGCATGGTGACGAGATCGAACTGCGGCTGTCGACCATGCCGACAGCGTTCGGCGAGAAGCTCGTCATGCGCATCTTCGATCCGCAGGTGTTGGTGCGCGGCTTGGCTGAACTCGGCTTCGGTAAGCGTGAGGCCGAACTCTGGCGACAGATGACGCATGCGTCGCACGGCATCATCCTGGTGACCGGCCCGACGGGCTCGGGCAAGACCACGACCCTGTATTCCACGCTGCGCGCACTCGCCGGCTCGGACGTCAATGTCTGCACCGTGGAGGACCCGATCGAAATGGTCGAGCCGGCATTGAACCAGATGCAGGTCAATGCACAGATCGGTCTGGATTTCGCCACGGGTGTGCGCACGTTGATGCGTCAGGATCCGGACATCATCATGGTTGGTGAGATCCGCGATCTCGAGACGGCCGAGATGGCGATCCAGGCGGCACTGACGGGTCACCTGGTATTGTCGACGCTGCACACCAACGATGCGCCCTCGGCCGTCGTGCGGCTCATGGACATCGGTGTGCCGCCTTATCTCATCAATGCCACCGTGCTCGGTGTCGTCGCGCAACGCCTGGTGCGTACCTTGTGTTCGGCGTGCCGCATCGAGCAGGCCACGGACCCGGCGGCGTGGAGCAGCCTCGTGCAACCGTGGAAACTACCGCCGCCCGCGCGTACCTGGGCCGCAAGCGGCTGCGAAAAGTGTCGTGGATCGGGTTACCAGGGTCGCGTCGGAATCTACGAAAGCCTCATGATGACACCGGCGCTGCGGGCGACGGTGAAACCGAACTGCGATCTCGCCGATGTCCATCGTCAGGCCTTGCGCGACGCCATGGAGCCGTTGCGCATCGCCGGTGCGCGCAAGGTGATCTCGGGCCAGACGTCGATCGAGGAAGTGCTGCGCGTCGCACCACTGATGGCACTCGATTGAACACCTAGGCACGTTCGCACTGCACACGCGCCAGTGTCGCTGCTCCGACCGGTTCAGAAAACCGCCTACATGGGCTCGTTGTATGCGTGCGATCTGCGGCACGGCCCGCAGGGACGGCAACCCGTCGTCGCGCATCCGCGTTGGCCCCACTCTTGAACCGCATACACACCAGGCTCGCTGAACCATGCTGTATGAACGGATGGGATATCGTCACGGGTGCGTGCGTCGCGCCAACGAGCGCTGGTCCGAGGGGCGTGCGCGGCGTCACGAATCTCAGCGTGACGGTTGCAACTCCGGTGGGCGGAACAGCGGGTCGTACGACGTCGTGTCGTGCCTTGGAACGTCTTGCCGGGCGTTCGCGGCGGGCATCGTGGTCGCTGATGGCGCGAACGGCTGCGTAACCGGCTGTTGCGACGGGTTGCGGAACGACATGTCCGGCAGCGGCTCGAGCCGCGGCTGCTGCAGGGGTGCCGGGCGCGCGGGTGCGACCGGCGCACCCGCGTAGGTGGCAGGTGGTGGAAACGCGGGATAGACGTCGCTGCCGCCCGGACCGGTATCGTACGCAGGCGACCGGGGTCTGGCGGGGCGGCTGAAATCGACAGAGAAATCACTGCGCGCCGGTGGACGCTCGTACGGCATGCGCGGCATCGCGGGCGCTGTCCGCGGCTGTTCACGCGCATGCTGGGGCGCCGCAGGTGGCTGGGTGGCACCGAACAGCGTCGTCCCGAGT
>JAGRHA010000078.1 GCA_020445205.1 Gammaproteobacteria bacterium | reverse complement strand
ACCACTTACGGAAGCTGGAACACATACTGACATGGGCCTGTTTACCCAGAGGAAAGTTCCGCTGCTCGGGCTGGATATCAGCTCCACGGCGGTCAAGCTGCTCGAATTGAGTCAGCAAAGCGGTCGGGGGGGGGTTCGTTATCGCGTAGAGAGCTACGCGGTGGAGCCGTTGCCGGCGACCGCGGTGGTCGAAAAGAACATTGCCGACGTCGAAGCGGTCGGCAAAGCGGTTCGCAACGTTATCCGCAAGGCGGGCACACGCAACAAGCGTGCGGCCGTCGCGGTATCGGGCTCGGCCGTGATCACCAAGATGATCTCGATGCCGGCGTCGCTGTCCGAACGCGAGATGGAGAGCCAGATCCAGCTCGAAGCCGACCAGTACATCCCCTACCCGCTCGAGGAAGTGAACATCGACTTCCAGATACTGGGGACGTCGGACAAGAGCCCGGAACTGGTCGACGTCCTGCTCGCGGCCTCGCGCAGCGAGAACGTCGACGACCGTGTCGCCGCACTCGAACTCGCCGGCCTGACCTGCGACATCGTCGATGTCGAGGCCTACGCCATGGAGAAGGCCTGCACGCAGCTGGCCGACCAATGGCCCAACGGCGGCTTGGACCAGACGATCGCCGTCGCCGACATCGGCGCGACGACGACGACGCTAAACGTGCTGCACAACAACCATATCGTCTACACCCGCGAACAGAATTTCGGTGGACGTCAGCTGACCGAAGAGATCCAGCGTCGGTACGGCCTGTCGGTCGAGGAGGCCGGCATGGCGAAGCGCCAGGGCGGCCTGCCCGACAACTACATTCCGGAGGTCCTCGATCCGTTCAAGGAGGCGATGGCGCAGCAGGTGAATCGCTCGATCCAGTTCTTCTACTCGGCCAGCCAGTTCAACAATGTCGACCTGGTGGTACTTGCGGGCGGCAGCTCGTCCGTGCCCGGTATCGATGACCTGATCAGTGAGCGCCTTGGGGTCGAAACCGTGATCGCCAACCCGTTCGCCAACATGGCGGTGGCATCGAGGGTAAAGCCACAGGTGCTCAGCAACGACGCCCCGGCGCTGATGATCGCCTGTGGCCTGGCACTGCGGAGTTTCGACTGACATGGCGCAGATAAACTTACTTCCGTGGCGCGAAAAGCTGCGCAAGCAGCGCCGGCGCCAGTTCGGCTTCATGATTCTCGGCGCGCTGGTGCTGACCGTTGCGGGCATGGCCTATTGGCACCTGTTCATCCAGGGCCAGATAGACCATCAGGGCAACCGCAATCGTTTCCTCGAGGGCGAAATTGCCAAGGTCGACGAACAGATCCGTGAAATCAGGGACTTGGAACGCACCCGGCAGAAGCTGATTGCACGTATGAAGGTCATCGAAGACCTCCAGGTCAGCCGGCCGCAGATCGTTCACCTGTTCGATGAACTCGTCACCGTGGTGCCGGATGGTGCGTTCCTCACACAGTTCGTGCAGCGCGGCACCAATCTCACGCTGAACGGCCGTGCGCAGTCGAATGCCCGTGTCTCGACCTATATGCGCAACATCGAGGCGAGTCCGTGGATGAACGATCCGAAGCTGCGGATCATCCAGAACACGGACAACAACAATGCGGCCAACTCCAGCTCCTTCCAGCTGGACCTGGTGCAGGTCGTGCCGAAAGAGGAGTCGAAGCAATGAACATGCAGGAGCTCAACGAGCTCGACTTCAGCAACATCGGTGACTGGCCGGCCATTGTAAAGGCTCTGCTGGTCCTGATCCTCTGCGCGGGCGTCGGCGTCGCCTGGTACTTCCTCGATATCGAGGACCAGTATCTCGCGCTAAGCCGTGTGGAGAATGTCGAGAAAGATCTGCGCGTCGACTTCGAGGCAAAGCAGGCCAAGGCGGCCAACCTCGATGCCTACCGTGCACAACTCGCTGAGATGCAGGAGTCGTTCGGTGCCATGCTGCGGCAGCTGCCGAACCGCACCGAGGTCGCAGACCTGCTGGTCGATGT
>JAGRHA010000077.1 GCA_020445205.1 Gammaproteobacteria bacterium | reverse complement strand
GATTGACCGTACCGGGCTCTTGCAAGCAATGGTACGGTATCGCCTGTGACCCGTTTTGCCAATCGGAATCTCATGCCCGAGACCCACCCAGACGCCGTGCGGAATGCGCTTCCGCAGTTGACGCAATTCGACTTCCACAGCCACCTTGCGGATACCCGCGGCGTCGCCCTGGTGGCGTTCTCCCGTGCCGGCTGCGGAAGCTGTCGCCACTTGCACAGGGTGTTCGATGAACTGCGGCGTTCGTGCCCGGAATGGCACCTGTACGAGGTCGATGTAGAACGCGAGCCCGGGCTGGTAAACGAGTTCGAAGTCTTTCATTTACCGGGTGTTTTTTTGTTTCACGACGGTGAATTCCACTGTCCGCTCGTAGCCGAGGCGAACACCGCGGCGATCGTCGGTGCGGTCACCGCCGCACTGCAACAACCGGCTGAGGAAGCGCCGTGAGGGGGGCCGGCAGGATCTGGCTCGACGGCGTCTTGCATGTACCGTCGCCGAACGCCGACGAACGCCCCCCAGGCACCGAAGTGAGCCTCCTCGTGATCCACAACATCAGCCTGCCGCCCGGGGAGTTTGGCGGCGGTCATGTGCATGCGCTTTTCACCAACCGGCTCGACCCCCAAGCGCACCCCTATTTCGCCGCCATCGCCGGGCTCGAGGTGTCTGCCCATCTGCTGATCGCGCGCGATGGCCAGGTCACCCAGTTCGTGGCGCTCGAGCGGCGCGCCTGGCACGCCGGTCAGTCGTCTTTCTGCGGCCGCGAACGCTGCAACGACTTTTCCATCGGTATCGAACTCGAAGGCACCGACGACCAACCGTTCAACCCGATCCAATACCAGCGCCTCGTCGAGCTGACAGGCAGAATCCGAACCCACTTCCCCGGCATTGGCAACGACAGCATCGTCGGCCACTCCGATATCGCGCCGGGCCGCAAGACCGATCCCGGCCCCTACTTCCACTGGGACCACTACCGCACCCTGCTCGCAGCCGCCGACACGACAGTGCCCACGGCGTAAGGGCCGCACCGCACGGCCGCAGCCGACGACACCGAAGGCCACCCGCAGCGCACGAGCTGGCGTAGAATAGGGGCGTGCCCGCAAGTCCCTTGCCCCGATGACATTTCTTACCGTACTCATTGCCCTGTTCGTGGAACGCGTGCTTGATCAGCATCGCCCACTGCGTCGGCACGCCTGGTTCGACGGCTACTGTCACCAGTTGTCACGCGCATCGCTCGCACGCTGGCTGATGGCCCAACCGTGGGGCGTGGTGGCGGTGTTGTTGCCGCCTTTGCTAATCGTCGCCTGGCTGCAGATGCTGTTCAGCGAATTCGGTGGGCTATTCGAGCTCGTGTTCGGCAGTGCGGTCTTGCTGTACTGCCTCGGACCGCGCGATCTCGGTGACGAGACCGAGGCCTACCTCGAGGCGCGCGATCACGGCCCCGATGAGCGCGCCACGGCGCTGGCGCAACAGTTCTGTCTGAGTGAGATCCCGCCCACGGAGCCGCGCCGCTCGTTCGCTGTCGCCCGTGCGATCGTCGTGCTCGCCAACCGGCGCCTGGTCGCGCCCCTGTTCTGGTTCGTCGCGTTCGGCGCTGTCGGTGCCGCGGCGTATCGCGCCGTGCAGCTGCTCGCCGAGCGCCTGCAAAGCGAGGAATGTCCTGTGGAGATGAAGCGCCGCAGCGACGAGGCGCGGCACATCGCCGACTGGATGCCGGCCCGCATCACGGCCATCGGTTACGCGGTCGCCGGCAACTTCGACGCCGTGGCGCATGCCTGGCGCACGTTCGACTACCTGCCGGCCGACGGGCCCCTCACCGAAGCCGAGCACCTTCTGGCGAACACCGGCCTCGCCGCGCTGGATACGTTTCCCGACGATATCGACGAGCTCGCCGCCAGCGACGAGCTGAGCATCGGTAATCTCGCCGTGCCCCCCGTGGTCGAAGATGCGCTCGCCCTTGTCTGGCGCAGCCTGGCGATGTGGGTCACGATCATTGGCGGCGGCAGCCTGATCGCGGCGCTCGCTTGAGAACCTTGGTCATCGGTGCAGCACTGCTCGCGTGCTGCGCGGCAGAGGCTGCACCGCATGCGCGAGACGACGCCGGCCAACTGGTCGACCTTGCGCAACCGGCACAGCGCATCATCACCCTCGCACCGCACGCCGCCGAACTCGTCGACGCGGCCGGCGCCGGCGACCGTCTCGTCGGCATCAGCACGGCCACTGTGCGCCCGCCCGGCGCTACCGAGGTCACCGTCGTCGGCGGCGCCGGAGCGCTGGATCGCGAACGCCTGCTGATGCTGCAACCCGACCTCGTGATCGCTTGGCGTTCCGGCAATCGTGCCACCGATCTGGCTTGGCTGCGCACGCTCGACGTGCCGTTGTTCATCAGCGAGCCAGCCGCACTCGACGACATCAGTCGTTCCATTCGTGCCATCGGCTTGCTCGCGGGTACGTCGGACGCGGCAAACACGGCGGCGCAGGCGTTCGATCGAGCGATCGACACACCCTGCCTCGGGCTGCCACCGCAACCGGCTTATGTCAGTGTTTGGGAGAGACCACGGCTGTCGCTGGGCGGCCGCCACTGGTTGAACGATGTACTCGCCCACGCCGGGCTGATCAACGTGTTCGCACGGCTCGATCGCGCCGTGATTGCCGTATCGGACGAAGCGTCCGCGGCCTATGAATCCTTGCCGCGCGTGTCGCTTGCGCGTCGATTCGACGGCAGCGAAGACGACCGTCTCGCCGACCTGCTGGCGCGCCCGGGACCGGCGCTGGCGCAGGCCACCCGCTTGTTGTGTAGGCGCTCGCTGGCGTCGCGCGGAATGGTCGACAGGTGGCATTGAGCGCTTCAAGTTCGCGAGCCAGAGGGCGATAACTCTACACAGGCTCCGTGTTCACCAGGCCCGCCCCGCCGATGCAATTTGGAACAATCCGGACAGATAGGGAAATCGCTGCCGAATCGACCGACGCCAGACGCGCGGCCGCCGTGCTGCGCGACCGCGTGGACCTGCTCTATTCGGGAAACCTGCTGGGAATCCTGGTATCGCTCGCCGTCGCCGCGTTCTACTTCTATGTCCAGATACACGAGAGACACGATGGGCTGTTGTCGGCCTGGTTCATCGCCACCGTCTGCGTGATGCTCGGTCGCTCTGCGCTCAACTGGCGCTATCACCGTGTGCCCACAGAATCCCGCGATCCACGACGCTGGCTGATCCGGTTTCGCTACGGCGCCCACCTGACCGCCGTGTTGTGGGGTGCTGCAGGCATCCTGTTCTTCCCGGAAAACGACGCCACGCTGCAGGCCTTGACGATACTGGTGCTGTCAGGTGTTGCCGCCGGAGGACTGAGTGCCCTGGCCGCCGATTTTCTGACCTATCGCAACTACGTGGTGATAACCGTCGCACCCGTGATGGTCCATACGTTCACGCATGCCGGCCAGATGCCGCTGATGATCGGCCTGATGTCGGCGCTGCTGATCGTCTTCTTGCTGCGCTCAGGGCGCCAGGCCTCGAATGCAATCGTCGACGCGCTCGACCTGCGGCATCAGAACGCGATGCTGGCGGACAATCTGCAACGCGAGAAGGCGCGTCTTCTGAACGACACCGAAACCGTGCTGATGTCGCTGCTGAGTTCCACACCAATTGCGCTGTGGGCGGTCGACAATGGCGGCCAGGTCACCTTCGTCGAAGGCCTGCGTTTCCGTGAACGCGCAGACCGCATCCTGCCCGCCGTCGGTGACAACCTGCTACACGTCGCCGATGAGCTACCGCAGATCGCGTACGAAACCCAGCGTGCCCTCAACGGTGAGTCCTTCAGTACGGAGGTGTCGACCAACGGGCACACCTGCGAGGTGCACTACAGTCCGTTGCGCGACGAGGACGGCAGTCAGATCGGCGCCATCGCTGTCGCCGTCGACATCAGCGATCGCATCGAGCACAAGAACGAGTTGGCTCGCCGGGCGCATTACGATGATCTGACGGGACTTCCCAATCGTACACTGATCATGTCGCAGATCCGGCACGCGTTCGAGAATGCGCGTCGCCACAAACGACACGTGGCGCTGTTCTTCCTCGACCTGGACAATTTCAAGGGCGTGAACGATTCGCTGGGACACGCGGCAGGTGATGCCCTGCTTTGCCAGGCAGCCGAAAGACTGCGCAATGCGGGCCGCCAGAACGACATGGCGGCACGGCTCGGTGGTGACGAGTTTCTCGTCATCAGCGAAGACCTGCAGCGCCCCGAAGACGCCGAAGTGATCGCGCACAAGATTGCGCGACTGTTCCAACGGCCGTTCGTTCTCGAAGGCCGCGAGGTCTTCGCCACGACCAGCATCGGCATAGCGCTGTATCCGCAGGACGGCCAGGAGACCGAGGTCCTGTTGCGTTGCGCCGACACGGCGATGTACCACGCCAAATCAACGGGCAAGAATCGCTACCGCTTCTTCACGCGCGAAATGCAGGAAACGGCCGACCGCCACCTGGCGATGGAATCCGAACTGCGACAGGCCGTGCGGCGCAACGAGCTGACGCTGATGTTCCAACCCAAGTACGACGTCCGCAGCGGCGAGATCCGTGGTGCGGAGGCCTTGCTGCGCTGGCATTCCCCGACCCTGGGCAAGGTCACGCCGGATGACTTCATCCCGGTCGCCGAGTATGCCGGCCTGATGCCGCAGATCGGCAACTGGGTGCTGCAGAACGCCTGCCGGGAGGCCGCGGCATGGCGAACCTTGCGCGCGCAGCCGGTGCACGTCGCGATCAACGTATCACCACAACAGTTCCGCAATACCGATCTGCTGGCCAATGTCACCCAGGCGCTGGTCGAGACGAACATACCACCACAACTGTTGGAACTGGAGATCACCGAGAGCGTGTTGGTTCAGGATGCACCGGAAACGATGCAGGTCTTCCACGACCTGAACGACCTTGGCATTTCGCTGTCGCTCGACGATTTCGGCACCGGGTACTCGTCGCTGAGTTACCTCAAGAAGTTCCCGATCCGGACCCTGAAGATCGACAAGGCCTTCGTCCAGGACATCGGCAACAAACGGGACGACGAATCGCTCGTGGAGGCGATCGTGGCGATGGCGCACAGCCTGCGCCTGGAGGTCGTCGCCGAGGGCGTCGAAACGCGAGAGCAGTTCGCGTTTCTGCGTGATCGCGATGTCGAGCTTGTTCAGGGCTACCATTTCAGCCCACCGATCGACGCGCAAAGCTTCCGCGCCCTGCTCAGCGCCGAGGCCGGCATCCACTCGACACCGCTAGCGCAGGCAGGTTCCTGACGGGCCAGCTGTCGTCAGCGGACGCGGTGGTCTGCGTAACGAATCTATCGCGACATCTGGCCACCACCAGCGCCATCGGCAACCGTGCGCCGTACGAGCTGCTGGTGAGACGGCACGAGTGCGCTGTCGCCCGCCACCTCCAGCGTGGCAAAGAGTCGGCAGCGCTACCCGGCCGAACTATCGCTCGCTGACGCACGCAGCGCGCAGTGCTCGCGTTCGGTGTCAGTCGACGCCGGCGACGCGCGTATCGGGGACGATATCGCGCAGCAGACTCGCCAGCACCGCACTGGCCTCCGGGTCGCCGTGCACCAGGCGTATGCTGCGCGGCGGCGTCTGCATATCGCGCACGAACGCCAGCAATGACTGTTGATCGGCGTGCGCCGAATAGCCCGAGATCGTGTGCACGCGGGCGCGGATAGCGATACGCTCGTCGTCCAGTATCACGTAGCCACCTTGCGGACCATAGGTCTGGATATCGCGCCCGGGTGTACCGCGTGCCTGGTAACCGACGAACAACACGTCGTGTTTGCGGTTGCTCAACATCGCCTTCAGGTAGTTGACGATACGCCCGCCTGCGCACATGCCACTCGCAGCGAGGACGACGACCGGGCGCTCCGTCTTGGCGAGATAGTCGATTGCGCGCAGATGGTCGTCGTGGCTCTGGATGGTCGTGAGCTGTTCGAAGTTCAGCGGGTGACGGCCATCGTCGACACGCTGCTGCGCCTCGTCATCCCAATACTCGCGCAATTGCCTGTATAGCGTGGTGAAAGTCGCCGCCATGGGGGAGTCGAGGACGATCTCGACGTCGTCCCAGGCCAGACCATTGGCCGCCTCGGTGCCGCGATTGCGGTGCAGGATGTCTTCGAGTTCGTACAGCAGTTCCTGCGTGCGGCCGATGCTGAATGCCGGGATCAGCACGGTGCCACGATCACGCAAGGCGTGGCGCAACACCTGTTCCAGCGCCTCCTGGCGTTGCTCACGCCGTTCGTGGTTACGGTCGCCGTAAGTGCTTTCGAGCACGAGTACGTCGCAGGTCTCGGGTTGCTCGGGTGGACGCAGCAGCGGTGTCTCGCGGTTGCCCAAATCACCCGAAAAGATGACATGCTCGACGGCCGCGCCGTCACCGACACGACAATCAACCCAGGCGGAGCCAAGGATGTGCCCGGCACGTTGGAACTGAATCGCCAAAGGTACGTCACCCTCGACGGGAATCGCCTGCCAGTCACCAAACGCGACGGGGCGGATCATTCGCTCGAGTTTTGCCATGACGCGGCGGATCAGCGATTTGTTACGTGTCACGCCGATTTTCAACGCGTCTTCGAGGACCACCGGCAACAGGATCGCCGACGGTGGCGTGCAATAGATAGGTCCATTGAAACCGGCCGCGAGCAGGTAGGGAATCCGCCCGACGTGATCGATGTGCACATGCGTGACGACCAGTGCACGCACATGATCGACGGCGAATTCGATCGCCAGTTCACGTGCGTCGGCGCCCTTTCCCGAGTTCTCGGCACCTTGAAACAGTCCGCAGTCGATGAGGATCGCGTCTTCGCTGCCTGCCCGCAGCTCGTGACACGAACCTGTGACACCGCCGACGGCACCGTGGTGATGGATTTCCATTGCCCCCCCTGGCTCTATCTGATGTGATCCTGGACCGATTGCCGACCAACATACCGCGAACCGACGACCCACGCGTACTCACGGACAGGGCATGTGCGCGCACGCGGCGGACAAGCCGTCACGTGCGGCGATCCTTCGTCTTTTTCCACGCCGCAATGATCTCTTGCGTGACGCTCAGGCGGCCGAAGTCGTAGTTGAACAATGCGGCTTGCGACAGCGCCTGCCATTCCAGCAGCTCGTGATTGAGTCGGACAATGCCATCGGCCTCGACCTCGTAGGCCAACAGCACCTGGTTCTTCGCCGGAAATCCAAAGT